>JAOZRI010000499.1 GCA_029940235.1 Desulfobacula sp.
ATTCCAAACCCAGGCGCTGGGCAAAAATGTGGTGGTCAGTCGTGTTGACTACATATTCAAAAACCACCAGGTATTCCTGGGAATATGAGTTGTATACTACTGTCGGGTTTAATTCTGATTCGTCAGCTATGGCAACTTCCACTTCTTTAATTAAAGAGCCGTTACTGTCTATTATCCTGGCATAGATATCATAATTGGACGGTTCTGTTTCAACTTCCACTTGAAAAACCACCAGGTATTCATCCCTGGTTGAATTATAAGCAACTGCAGGATTTGTATCAGCATTTATATCTTTAAAAATTTCAAAATTATCGCCAAAAACAGATGCGGGGGTGTCAAAATTCAGCACTTCTCCCGGGGTAGTTCCTGCACTGTTGCTTGCTTCAATATTGAATGAATAGTTTTCATCAATTTCCAGGTTTGTAAGATTGGCGCTCACATACACATCTGTATCTCCTGATCCTGCATCGTCCCATGGTGTAGTTGATTTATCCAAAGGATCTAACCAGTATTCAAATCTATAACTTGTAACTGCCCCATGGGGGTTAACTTTACCATTGAGCTTTGCTGTGTTTGTGGTGATCTGTGCGGCTGGCTGTGTGGATACTGCCGGTACAGCAAGCGGTGTTGAAAAAGGCTGGAATTCCCCATAACTTGTATCCGATGCGTTCTCTGCTGCCAATCGAAATAACCCGGTCGAGCCCGGAGACATTCCCTGGGCAAGATAATTTACCTGGACTGTTTCACGCCCAGGCACGAGAGCGACACGGCCTGAATCAGTAAGAGAGCCCTTATCCGGGCCCCATTGGAAGTAATATTCAGTATCAGATCCATTGGGATTCACTATTCCGTTGAATCTTACTTCGTATGGCGTGATATCCCTAGGCAGCGATGTCTGTACATCGGCCTGTATGACAGGTGTTGTATATGTCAATGTGGTACTTGCGCCATGATCTACATTGGTTGCACCATGATTCACACTGCTGCAGATTCCCACCAGCCTGAAATAATATGTCTGGTTTGGCAGAAGGTCGGTGACAGTTTCAGAAATATTCATATTGTCTGTGCCTGACCCTGCATTTTTTTGTTCTGTCTGCTGGTCACAGACAATGGAAGTTCCATATTCAAAATAGTAGATAGTATCTGTCCCGTTGGGATTTATGGAACCGTTAAAAACAGTATTGCCTGAAGAATCAGTCGCTGCTGAAGTTGTAATGATTGCAGGCGGATTATCCATAGTGCTCAGCAACAGGTCATTGCTCACAGTCTCTCCTATTTTATTTTGTGCCTTTAGCCTAAAATGGTAATCCATATTTTGAAGAAGAGGGGAAATGGTCGCACTGACACCCTCAAGACCTATCCCTGATCCCAGAGGAGTAACCGGTGTGGTAAAAATGTAATCAATAGTTCTGTAATATTCAAAATAATATGTGGTATCTGCACCGGTGGGAAATACATGCCCGAAAAGCATTGATGTGGTGGGATCTACTGAATTTGCAGGTCTTATCCCTGTCAGGGGTTTTCCCAGCAGTTCCCCGTAAATATCCGGTGCTGTAGCATTGCGATCATCCTGCCATACAATAAGATTAGTGGTGCCCTTACCATAAACCAGTGCAGGATAAGATTCACTGGTTGCAAGCGTGGCAACCGGAGCCTCATCCCATGGTAATCCGCCGTTTGACATAACCAGTCGGCAGTAAATATCAAAATTTGTGGGACTGGATTCATCAACATAACTGACCAGATATTCGTTTTCCAATGCATTATAGGTTACGTCTGGAGATGTGTAGCCGTAATTGTTTAATTTGGAAATTTTAAAAATCTGTCCTGCTGCCACGCCTGAACCTGTTACCCTAAGTCCCTGGATTTCATAAAAGTGTTCAAGATAAGTGCGGCGCTCTTCAAAAACGATTAGATATTCTTCAGATATAGGATTCCAGGCAGCCTTTGCATTTGTATTTTTAATATATTCATCTTCATTGGTTGTGATGTCGATAATATTGCCCGGCGAACCACTGCTTGTTACCAGGCATCCTTGAATAT
>JAOZRI010000500.1 GCA_029940235.1 Desulfobacula sp.
AGAATGATCTATATTGATTTACATCAGAGAATCCAGGGAAATCTGGCAGGAGCCTTTATAGCAGTTCCAAATCTTATTAATATTGTGGCAAAACCAGAACATCAGGGAGCAGGTGAGAATGAAGAACAGGCACTGGAAGACTGCTTGAAAAAAATCAAGGGTTTGAATATTGAAGATATTTTTCCCGCTGCAGTACCTGCTGCACAGGCAAAAAAAGGTAATTAAGCAGCAAAAGGTTTTCCCATTTTCATGCCAATATCCAAAGCTTTTTTATTCATATCCATAAAATTTTTGGGTATGGTTGTTTCAAGAACTTTCAAGATGGATGCAGGCTTTATGAGTTTGGAAATACCTATTAAAGCCCCGAGCATACATATATTAAATACTATGGGCTTGCCTATCTCTTTGATTACAGTATCAAACATGGGCAGAACTATATGTTTTGCATCTACTTTTTTTGCAATTGTGACATATTTTGAATCCACAAGAAGCAGGCCGCCCGGTCTTATAATAGGAGAAAATTTATTATAACTTTCCTGGGTAAGGCTTACCAGGATATTTGGCTGGACAACCTTTGGGAAATTTATTTCAGAATCTGAAATTATGATATCTGTTCTTGTGGCACCGCCCCTTGCTGCTGCACCATAGCTTTGTGACTGGATAGCATTTTTATTTTCAAAAATTGCTGCAGCTTTGGCAAGGATAATGGCAGCAGTAATCACACCCTGTCCTCCTGAACCTGAAAAAACCAATCTTGAACGCTCCATTATGCTTTTCCTTTCATTGCTCTCTTGATGATTTCATCATAGGCTTCACAATATTCCGGGACATCATTGTTCTCCACAAAAACTCCCCTTTGAATCAAGTCGGGATTTTTTTTAAGTTTTTTTGACCCGATTTTTACAGTATTGGTTTTATAGCTTTCCATCATCTGTACAGCATCACCCTCATTGTTTTTTCTTCCATAATATGTTGGGCATTGTGTCAGGATTTCCACCACTGAAAAACCTTTGTGACTGATACCTTTTTTAAGTATGTCCTTGCATTCATTGGCGTGAAAGACTGTTGATCTTGCAACAAATGTAGCTCCTGCGCTTTTTGCAAGTTCAACCACATCAAATTCTCTATCAATGGTAGAGTAGGGTGCTGTTGTTGCCATTTTACCACTGCCGGACAGAGGCGAGAACTGCCCTCCTGTCATGCCGTAAATTCTGTTATTCATGACAATGGCAGTAATATCAATGTTGCGCCTTGCTGCATGGATAAAATGATTGCCTCCAATGGCAAGGGCATCACCATCACCCATGGGAACAATGGCTTTTAAATCAGGCTTGGAAAGTTTAACTCCGGTTGCAAAGGAAAGCGCTCTTCCATGGATGGTATGAAGGGAGTGGAAATCAACATAACCTGAAATTCTTGAAGAACATCCGATACCTGAAGTTATTACAATCTCATTTTTATTAAGACCAAGTTCATGAACAGCCCTGAGCAGTGATCCTAGAACAATTCCATGGCCGCAGCCGGGACACCAGATATGGGGGAAAAAGCGTTGCCTTATATAGTCTTTAAAATCAAATTTCTTTTTTTCTTTTGTCATTTTTTTATACCCCTTTGCCCTGAATCATTCTTAAAACAGACTTTATATCGCTGGGTGAGATCAATTCCCCTGTAATTTTGTTGGCAAGAAAGACATTATTAGGGTTGTCAACTGCATTTCTTACCTGTGTGACCACCTGCCCCATATTCATTTCAACCACAAGAACAGCCCTGGCTCCTGCACATTTTTCCCTTATCATTTCCACGGGAAACGGCCAGAGGGTTTGCAGTTCCAGAACCCCTATTTTCATTCCACGAGCCCGCCGGTTTTTTGCAAGATGAATGGCGGATCTTGCAGAAGAACCATAGGAGATCAATATATACTCGGCATCATCAAGCCAGTATTCTTTATACATACTGATATCATTGACATTATTTTCTATTTTATCCACAAGGTGGCGTAAAAGCCCTCCCACAACTCCTGGATTGTTATTGGGAAA
>JAOZRI010000501.1:0-1169 GCA_029940235.1 Desulfobacula sp.
GCACAACCGCCTTTGCCGGAATGGGGTGCCATGACATCAACCGGTCGGGCATATATTCTGGATCACTGGTGGCTTATCACAATACCCGGATCAGCTATCTTTATTGTCTGTCTTGCCTTTAATCTTTTGGGAGACGGATTAAGAGAAGTTCTTGATCCAAAAAGAGAGGATTAAAATGGATACCGAAACCCTGCTTAAGGTGAAAAATTTAAACGTTAGCTTTCCCTCTCCAAAAGGAGATATCCATGCCGTTAAAAATATCAGTTTTTCCATTGGTAAAAAAAAGGTGGGCATTGTTGGCGAATCCGGTTCAGGAAAGTCGGTCTCCGGTAGAGCTGTTTTAAAACTGCTGCCACCCTATGCACGAATTAAAGCAGATAGAATAGAATTTATGGGTGAAAACATACTAAAAAAAACAGAAAAAGAGATGAGAAAAATCAGGGGCACCGGAATTTCAATGGTTATGCAAGATCCAAAATACTCCTTGAACCCTGTTAGATCAGTCGGCCGACAAATCGAAGAGGCCTACCAGGCACACAGGAGTGTCAGTAAGAAAGAAGCAAAAAAAAGAACTATTGACATGCTTGAGGCAGTGAAAATCAGGGATCCAGAAAGGGTTTACAAGCTATATCCGCATGAAGTATCGGGGGGTATGGGGCAGCGCATCATGATCGCTATGATGATGATTCCAGAGCCCTCTTTATTGATTGCAGACGAACCGACGTCTGCTCTGGATGTCACCATACAGCTTCAGGTACTTGCCATTTTAGACGATCTGGTGAGCCAAAAGGGGATGGGATTGATTTTTATCAGCCATGATCTGGAACTGGTGTCATCCTTTTGTGATGAAGTCATCATTATGTATGCCGGTCAAATTATGGAAATATGTTCAGCTGCAAATCTTCATAAATCTATCCACCCCTATACCAGAGGGCTTTTAAACTGTCTGCCGAAGATCCAGGGCAATGCCGATTTTTTGCCTGTGCTGGAAAGGGATGATGCCTGGCTCACAGATTCTTTTACAATTTAACAGAGTATAAATCATATGATTGAAATAGAAAAACTGAATATCGTCTTTGGGACCGGGATTTCAAAAAACCATGCATTAAAAGACATTTCTTTTCAAGTAAAATCCGGTGAACATTATGGACTTGTTGGAGAATCAGGAT
>JAOZRI010000501.1:1179-2024 GCA_029940235.1 Desulfobacula sp.
CTACTGTCTTAAACTGTATTTCTGGTCTGCTAAAACAATGGACTGGTGGGATCATAATCAATAATGAACTCCAAAGTCCAAAAAGAAATCCTAATTTCTACCGAAACGTTCAGATGGTTTTCCAAGACCCCTATGGATCTTTGCACCCAAGACATACCATTGACAAGACATTAAAAGAGCCACTAAAGATTCATCGACTGAGCAACGCCAACAAACGTGTAGAAAAAGTGCTGCATGAAGTTGGTCTTGATAATCGGTTTAGATTCAGGTATCCCCATCAACTTTCAGGGGGACAGAGACAGAGGGTTGCCGTGGCACGAGCCCTGATTTTAGAACCATCGATTATTCTCCTTGACGAACCCACTTCAGCACTGGATGTATCCATCCAGGCCGAAGTATTGAACCTCTTAAAAAAAATCGGAAAAGAGAAACAACTTACCTATTTACTGGTCAGCCATGATTTGGCTGTTGTATCATATATGTGTGATACAATTGCCGTAATGAACCATGGCCAGATCATCGAAACCATAACAAAGTCGCAATTAGAAAATGAGTCGATAAATCATGAGTACACAAAACAATTGTTTATAGCTTCCAAAGACTTTAATAGAGAAGCAATCGATCAGTTTTTGGATTTTGAATAAAATGGATAATTTCCCAACTATTTCATCAGTCATAAAAAATATAAGTTTATGACTTAAAAAAATAAGGCGTAAAAATGAAATATGATTTTGATCAGATTATTATAAGGCGTAACACAAATTCAGCAAAGTGGGACATGAAAGATACGGATATTATACCGGTATGGCTTGCTGATATGGATTTGGTGTCATGCCAACCTATGG
>JAOZRI010000102.1 GCA_029940235.1 Desulfobacula sp.
TTGTTGATTCTCTCTAAGTTTTTCCCAATCCCAATTCATAAAATTTTATCCTGTAAATTAATTGTTTTTAAATCATGCTATGCAAGCAAAATATAACCATATTTATATTTATCAAGGCAAAAAGGCAATATTATTTTTTCTATGGTTCAAATTTCAAGAAACTGTCTTGTCAGCCTTGGTCTTTTGCCCTGCTGCACTCAATAACCTGAAGGTCACACGCAAAACTTGAAAGTTGCTTATCAACTTGCAAAGATTTTAATATAAATTTGTTTATAATATTTAATAAACAGATAATAATTGTCGATTCAGATAAATTAAAGATGACTTGTCTTAACTTATTATGGTATGTTAAATAAATTTTAACAATTATGGAAAAATAATGTCTCGGGAAATAACTTTATCAGTTTCAGATATTGCCAAAGAACTAAATGCAGGCAAAGCCACCATAAAATTTTTGCTTAAACGATTTGAGCAATGGCTGCCCTTTAAATTAATTGATGGGCTACCCCTATATCCTCACACCACTCTTAAAAAAATCATTTTAATTCAGGAAAACCTTGAAACAGGTTCTCTTTTAAGTGCTATTGAAGAAAAACTTGATTCCTTATCCAATCTGGATACATCAGATTTTAATTCCAGTGATCTTTTAGACACTTTTGTCAGCTCTCCCCAAAATGGTGATATCCGCCTTAGCAATGATGGATTAATTCTTTTAAAATCACTTGTCAATGATATTGGAGAACAGCAAAAAAGAGTAGCCATAGCCCATGAGAAAAGAGCAGATGCTGAAGAGAGAAAAGCTATTGCCATTGAAAAAAGAGCCGGAGCTGAAGAAAAAAAAGCCAAGGCCATGAATAATATTGCCAATGCTTTACAGGAGATGAACAGACTTCGAGGAAATGATCCTGAAACGATACAGATTGCCCATGAAGCAGCCACTGCTATTGCAATTGATGAGGATACAAATTTCCAGGAAAATAAAAAAAACCTTCAAGACAAAAATGAGGATGTACAGGTAGATGATTTATCTTTACTTATCCAAGAGGAACAAAAAGCCGAACCTATAGATTACGATCTGCCTCAATTAGATGATTTATCATTATTGATTGATTCTCAACCTGAAATAACTGATAAAAAGGAAATGAATAAAACTCAGGGTCCAGCAGATCAAATTGCTGAACTCGACGATTTGTCCAAATTAATTGATGAGCCTGATGAGTCTTTAAGGCAGGACGATGAGGAGATGGATGACCTGTCTCAGCTCATTAATGAACCATCAGGTAGAGACCAACAACCTGACCAGGAACTTGATGACCTATCATCACTAATAGAGAGTGACTCTCCCCAAATAGATGATTTATCAAAATTAATAGACAGTGACCTAGAACCTGTTAATGATACATCTGAAATCAAGGTTGAAATTACCCCTGAGGAAGATTTGGGAAAATATAAAGCTGCCATCATGAAAATTATTATTGGACTGAAAACAGACGGCATGGATGTTGAAGAGACAACAAATCGTTTGAATAAAAACAGAATCAAAACGCTCTCGGGAAAACCTGAATGGACCCAAAAAGCAATCTCCCAGATCTATAAATTCATTGAATCAGCATAATAGCTGAAAAATCATACTCAGGGCAGTCAAACCGATATGAAAGCTTTTTACTATTTGGCGCCGGCTTTTTTTGCAAAACTTGTATCAACAAACTTCTCAAGATCTATCAAGCTTGTCATGATTTTCATCTTATCCATCATATACTTCTGAATGGTATCAAGATCTTCAATATTTGGAAATAATTCTCCTGTCAGAATTCGATCTGGAGGATCAGTAAGCACCTGTTTGATCAAATCTTTATCCTGGGAAAGAAAATCCCCTCCAATTACAGCAGCTGAATCAGGCTGTGCATCAATGGCGAGTCCTGATTTTACAAAACTGTCACAAATTTCCTGAATTGCTTCGGGATGTTTTTCAATAACCTCTGTTCTCATGACAAAAACACAGCATGGATGGTTGGGCCATAGATCCTTGGAAAGATGAACTAACTCACCCTGCCCCTTGGCAATGACCTGGGCTCCGAACGGTTCTGCAACAATAAACCCACCAATTTCACCCTCTTCGTCATACTCTACAGCTTCGGGCATCTGGAAAGGAGCCACAACTTCAAGAGTTACATCAATACCTTTTTCAGTTGCCCTTCCAGGTTTTAAGCCTTTTTCCGATAACAATTTATGAAACAGCATGTTATGGACAGAGAGCTGATAGGGGATAAGAACTGTTTTGCCTGCAAAATCTTCTATTTTTTCTATATTGGCATTTTTATTTTTAACAAGAATACTGCCTGATTTATGGGCAAGCATCAAAAGCTTTAAATCAACACCTGATTTAAATAAATCCATGGCTGTTGGAGCAAGGATAAGGGCACCATCAAGAGATTTTACTGATAGTGCATCAGCCACTTCATTCCATCCATTTTTGACAACAGGTTCAAGGGTACAGTGTTCAAAGTTTTCCATACCTTTTTTTAACTTAAGATCAGTAACGCCAAGAATAAGATGATCTGTGATTTTAAGATAACCAATTTTTAATGCAGGTTTTTCTGCCATTGTGAAACCTCCAGGTTATGTCCATGGGATAAAGATAATATTCTATTATTATGCTTAACTCAGATTTAAAGTCAATAAATATTTTCCCAAAACAAAATCTTCGGGTGTTGTAATTTTAATATTGAATTTAGAACCTTTTACTAAATATACATCATGCCCAAAATTCTCTATTAAAGATGCATCGTCTGTACCTGAAAAATTAGTTTTAAGAGCATGTTCAAACGCACTCAGAATAAGAGCCAAATTAAATGTTTGTGGTGTCTGAGCGCTATAAAGAGCATTTCTATTTATAGTTTTCTGGATACAAGAATCTGGGCTGACCTGTTTAATGGTATCTGTTATTTTAACTGCAGGTATACAGGCTCCATGTTTAATAGCACTATCAATACAATTTATAATAATCGTTTCGTCAACAAAGGGTCTTACTCCATCATGAATCAATACAATGGTATTTTTTGCGTACTCTATACGTTCATGAACTTTTTTTAATCCGTTAAAAACAGAATCCTGCCTTGTTTGACCACCTTGGACAATATGAATTTTTTTTTTAAATCCAAAAGGATCTATAATATTGATTTTACAATAATTTTTATCTTGCTTTGGTACAACAAGAATGATTTCATGGATATGATCACACTTGTCAAACACCTTGATGGTATGAGTAAGAATTGGAATTTCATTAAAGCAGAGATACTGTTTTTTAATTGTTGACCCCATGCGAAGCCCAGCACCTGCAGCAACAATTATGACAAAATTTTGATAATTCATAGATTAACTTAAATATGACAACTCTTTTGGTAAAGGAATTCCTTTACCCATATGATCTTCTCCATAATTCACGCTGGCAAGAATTTTAAGATCATTTAAGGCCCGACAATCCCCTTTAAACTGAACATTTTCTATCTCTTCTTTATTAATTTTACCTCCTGCCCATTGAATATCAAGTACACTTGCAGCATCAAAAATATCACTGTTCACAACCATCTTAACTTCACCTCCATAATGCTGAACAATTTTAGCAACAAGAAGGCTTGGCCGGCTGTGAAATCCTCGATCTTTGGGGATAGTAACATCAATTACAGAGGTTTCCATGTTTTCATTCAATATTCTGGATGCCAGAGCTTTTCCTGAAGATAGAAATTTCCATGCATAAAACAGACAAAAATTAACAGAGCGATCCAGCAGTACATGTGGTTCAATCAAAGATGATAATAGAATACTGACATTTTTATATACATCTTTAAAACCTGTATCATAAAGATGGCGTTCATAAAAATGTAATAATCGACCCAAAACCTGGAGGATATGAAAAACAATGGAGAAATGGCTGCGAAGCTGATCAAGCATTAAATTTTCTGAAGATGATTCAGAATTGACCACATAGGAGTCAAAAGAAGACTGAATATTGTGAATAAGCATTTCATACCTTCTTATGGTGACTTCATTAATCTGTTCCGGCACCAGTTCATGTATTTTTTTTAAATCATAACGTTCATAAAATGCAAACTGATCAAACTCCTTTACAACCTCAAGAAACTCAGTTGCTATTCTGGTAAGATTTTCCCTCTGCTGATCTTGAACATTGGAATCATCAATATTATGGTCAAGCTGCTGCATGGATGAAATCCCGGGGAAAAAACTTATATCATATCCCCTATCAGGCACAGTTATATCCAAACGCCGGGCTTCTTTTAAAGCCACAATTCCTGCACGTTTTATAGAATTTTGTATAATTTTAAGAGTATCAAACGCTTCTTTTTTAAATGTATCCTGATGATCGTTTTTAAAAGAGTAAAACATTAATCGATTTAAAATATGCCTCTGGGAATAACAGGCTAAGGAAAGATGTTGAATTGTTGCAGCAAGTTCTCTATAAAACACCCACTCTTTATTTGTTTTGGCTCCATGGAAATCTAAAAAATCTTCAAGGATGCGGGAAGTTGTAACCAGTTTTGAATATAATTTTTTAGTAAAAATATACTCGTCATCATCGGAATCAAGGATAAATATAAGACACTTTAAATATTCAAAAGAGAAAATATTGGCTTTCTCTTTAAATGTAATATCACAGCTATAGTCATTCATAATTAAACATTGGATACTTATAATTCACAATTACCGTTCAATGGATTACATGGACACCACAATAAAATATAAATACAAGAACTAAATTTAAGTTCTTGTATATAAAAAAAATAAGGTCTGACCAGTTGATAAGCCGAATTCTGTTACCTGTTCTTGTTACCTTAAACAGGTTAACGATCATTCATCTACGATGTACGTTGCCGCACACCTCTTGCAACCTACCCGGAAACAGTAAAGAGCGGACAACCCTCAAATATTTCCCTATTTGGTCTTGCACCGGACGGGGTTTACCAAGCTTTTCCAGTCACCTGGAAAACTGGTGCGCTCTTACCGCACCGTTTCACCCTTACCCAGCTACTCAGCGAATAGCTGGGCGGTCTATTCTCTGCTGCACTTTCCTTCACGTCACCGCGACTCCACGTTATGGAGCGTCCTGTCCTGTGGTGTTCGGACTTTCCTCCAAGCTAAACTCAAGTTAAAACCTGGCGATCGTTTTGCGTGGTCAGACCTCTTCTTTTTCTATGTAATAAAGGATTCTACTGCATTGAGGACATAAAATCAATGAATTCCCACGCTGTACTTCTATGTATAATTGAGGCGGTATATTCATAAAACACCCCCTGCAGATTGCATTATCAACATTGATCACAGCAAGACCCTGGTTCATTTTCGATATTTTTGCAAACCGTTCCATCAATGAAGAATCCAGGCTTTTCCCAATTTCTTTTTGTTGAGTAAGATAATCTTCAAGCATTTCTCTGTCATCTATTGATTCTTTTTCAATATCTTTTTGTTCAGCATCAATCTGATCTTTTAAAAGATCAAATTCTTTCTGGCTTTCTTGGACACTCTCTTCAATTTTTTCTTCTTCATCAAAATATTCTAGCAATTCAGTTTCAAAGGCGTCTTTGCGTTTTCTATTATCATCCACCTCTCTTAAAAGAACCTGGTACTCTTTATTGGTCTTTACCATTCTCAAGGTTTCATTACTTTTAATAATTCGCTCATCAACAACCTGGATTTCCCTTTCAGAGTCTCTACAATTCTTAGAAGCAGCAGCCAAATCATCTTTTTGTTTTTCCAGGGTATTTCCAAATCTCTTTAGTTTGGAGCTTAATTTATCTTTTTGTGTTTTGATTTTTTCTAAGACCTCTTTAAGCCTTACAATCTGTGTTTCAGCTTCCTGGAGTTTAATAAGAGCCTTAATATCTGGTTTGGCAATATCATTCATAATTTTATCCTTAAACTATAATAAATGGATCTTTCTCTTTTTTATATTTTTCTATCTCTATATTCATACCTGCCTTAAGGAGAGCCCGACTCAATTTTTCCGAAAGCAGATCCACGGCAATATGTTCAGAACCAAAATGTCCCACATCAATAAGTGCCTTTGAATTTTGCTCAACCAGCCTTGCCTCATGATATTTTATATCCCCGGTGATATAGACATCTGCCCTGGATTTTAAAAATTCTCCAACAAGAGAACCACCGCTGCCTGTACATACAGCAACAGTTTCTACAAGCAGATCCATATTTCCGATTACCCTTAAATGACTTAATGCAAGTTTTTCTTTTATTACTTTTGCAAATTGCCTAAGTAGAATGTTCTTTTCAAGAGAGCCAATTCTGCCAATACCGGTGGATTCATCCATGGGGGTATCGGACAGGTTTTCATTATAAAAAACTTTGGTTTTCTGCATGCCGATTTTTGCTGCAAAATAATCATTTAAGCCATCAATGGCTTTATCAAGGTTGGTATGGGCAGATATAATGCTAATTCTGTGCCTGGCAGCCATTTCAATTGCTTTGCCTGGCATTTCATTAAAATCAATTCTTTTTTCTGCTTTCAGCATCAGGGGATGGTGGGTTAATACAAGGTCACAATGATTTTCCTTTGCAGCATTCATCAGTGGCAAAGAGACATCAAGACCAATCATCACTTTTTTGACTTCCCAGTTCAGACTACCTGCCTGAAGTCCGCAGTTATCCCACTCTTCAGCAAGATCAAAAGGAGCCATTGTATTAATCAGATCAAGTATGTCTTCAAGTTTTATCATAATGCATCCACAAACAAAAAAAGCGTGGTAAATTCCCACGCTTTTTTAATATTTTATATCCAGATTGATATTTATCAGGCACATTCATATACAGACAAAATATCCTTTTTTATTTAGAAGCAATAGTCGCATTATGTAATCTACCTGGTTGTCTTTCATTTGGTGGGCCCACCTGGATTCGAACCAGGGACCGACCGGTTATGAGCCGGTGGCTCTGCCAAACTGAGCTATGGGCCCTTTTGTTCAGATACTATTCATACAACTTGAAGAATATATACAAATACTCATTTTGTGTCAAGATTTAATTCTCAATAAAAGTCTTAAGTTTTTTGCTTCTTGTGGGGTGTCTCAGCTTTCTTAGGGCTTTTGCCTCAATCTGGCGGATACGCTCCCTTGTAACAGTAAAATCTTTTCCAACCTCTTCAAGGGTATGATCAGATTTTTCACCAATGCCAAATCGCATTCTAAGCACTTTTTCCTCCCGTGGGGTTAAAGTAGCAAGGATTTTTCTGGTTTGCTCTGCCAGGCTGAAATCAATGGCAGCATCAGAAGGAATTGAAAACTTTTTATCTTCTATGAAGTCACCAAGGTGGCTGTCTTCTTCTTCTCCGATTGGTGTTTCAAGGG
Organism: Desulfobacula sp.; assembly: GCA_029940235.1. GTDB lineage: Bacteria > Desulfobacterota > Desulfobacteria > Desulfobacterales > Desulfobacteraceae > Desulfobacula. The sequence goes on from JAOZRI010000102.1 coordinate 7,374, forward strand.
AAATTGGTTCTTTGGCAATTTTTAATACACGTCTGACTTTTTCAATGGGAATTTCCAT
>JAOZRI010000502.1 GCA_029940235.1 Desulfobacula sp.
AGAAGACATTTCCATGGCAGAAACTGATTTTTTTGTCTTTTTTACAAAAGCATATCCTTTGGAATAGTCAAGTTCTTCACCATATTTATCAGGTGCCCATGACTTATAAAATGATTTTAAATCTTTATCAATGATGTGAACTTGCACATTTTTAAAACCTGTATTTGCTTTAAATGTTTTACCAAGCTGATTGAGGACATTACCGGCTTGATTCCGATCATGATTAACTACAGCCTCTCTGATGTCAGAACTGTTTGCGATTTGCAGCGCATTTGTAAGCCATACTTTTTTCTTTGCAGCCATTGCAACTTCAAAATTTTGTTTTGCTCCAAAAACAGCTTTTTCAATTTGTTCCTGCTTTGCACTGTTATAATACCAGAAAGTCCCTGCCAGGCTGATGATAAAAATTACAATTAGTCCAGTTAAGCTGATGATTAAAAGTTTCGTGTTTAGTTTCATTGTACGTCCTCCTGCAATGGTTAGATAGAGTATCGTTCTTTTGAATATAAAACTAATTTAAAAATTATATAAAAAATATGGTGTGAAGTAAATCAATTTCCAAAAAAATATTCCATTATATATGCAAGCATAAAAATAAAAACTGCCGGTCAATTACTGTCTTTCAAAAAGCGGCATAGCCTGCCCTGTACATCTCAAGCGATTGGTTGAGCAAGATTATGCAATTTCACTGAAAAATTGAACTTGATTTCGACCATTCTCTTTTGCTTTATACAATGCCATATCAGCATGTTTAATTAATTCCTCATGGGAAACTAAAGTAGTCCCTTCTGATGTTGTTACACCGAAGCTTAAGGTTACAATCTGTGTAGGTAATGAATTTTTATGTAAAATTCCCATTTTTTCTATGTTTGATCTTATTGTTTCCGCAACATACATTGCACCATCAAGAGATGCGTTTGGCAAGAGAATAACAAATTCTTCGCCCCCATATCGTGCACAAAAATCACCAGGTCTTTTGAGAGATGTTTTTATCGTTTGTGCAATTTTTATTAAGCATTGATCACCACTGCTGTGACCGTAAGTATCATTATATGTTTTAAAATTATCTACATCGCACATTATGATTGACAGAGGCTCTTGGTATCTTTGGCTGCGCTTATATTCTAGTAATATCCTTTCTGAAAAACTTCGACGATTTGGAACTTTTGTTAAAGCATCAAATGCAGCTTGTCTTTTTATTGTTTCATAGGCCTTGTTTAATCTTCTTCCGGCAAGAATGATGCCAAATAAGCCGACAAACCCTATTCCAATATGTCCCAATAATAGAGAAAAAAATGGTATTTTCATAACATAAGGGGATGTTACACTAATACCTCCCCTTACATCACCTTCACTGTAACCCTGTTTGGCGTGACATTTTAAACACGATTTTTTAGTTTTTAAAGGAGCCATATAAAAATAAGAATTTTTCACTCCTTCTTTAATAAACATACCCTTTTCTTTTATACCTTTTTCAAACGCTTTTAGAAATTTTTTTTCTCTCGTAGTTGGTTTGTTTTGGGGGCGAATAGGTTTAAGGCTGGTAATATGAAATTGTACCCCTTTTTGTTCCATGGCAATTTCAGAAATTTGTCTGGTCATATAAGCAGGGTTCACTTTAGTCAATTTTAACTCATCATTGACTTCAATATCTCTCATCTGTACATCAAGGTATGGGTTTGGCAACATTTTTCCGGTAACGGGGGCATACAGTCCTCCGTGGCGAGCGTTCCAGAGACGAGTTATTACAATGTGAGCAAAAAAACTTCTCGCTGAATGAAGTGCAATTCTTTCTTGTTCTTTTCTTGCATTTGTGTAATTCCACAAAAAAGATATGGCAATTAATATTACCCATGCCAAAATGATAAGCATTACGGACTTTTTGATTTTCACAACTCTTTTTCAACCATATTTTTTCTAAGCCCAACAATTATTATATGTCTTGTAGTAATCCTCGTAATTACTATAGCCTAAATTATTTTTTTAATTCTATAAATTTTCAAAACG
>JAOZRI010000103.1 GCA_029940235.1 Desulfobacula sp.
AAGCTCTTTAGCGTCGATGGTACTGCATGGGAGACTGTGTGGGAGAGTAGAACGCTGCCGGTTCATTTTTTTTAAAAGCCCTGATCATACTAATCATTGATCAGGGCTTTTTTTGTTTATATGGTCTATTACCAATTTTTAATCTATCTTGCCTGATTGAAAATAAAAATCGGTGCACACTATTAAAACAATAACGTATACTGCCATGAATTTAACCAATAATGGGATTAATTTTATTAAAGCCTATTAAATTTTAAAATCTATTGACTTTTATTAAAAATTACGTATTTTAAAGCAGCTTAAATCTTAATATATTTGTTAGTTAATATAGTAATAAAAATAGTTTTTTCGGGAATTTTATGGAGAAAATTAATTTTAAATATTTTTTTTTCACTAATTTATTTATAATTCACATTTTTTTGTCAATTTCTCCTGCTTTTTCAGCAGTTTTACGCTGGAGCCCTGTTGGGTCAACCAATGATTGCACCATTGCTGGTTATAAGGTGCATTATGGTATTACATCTGGAGATTTTACTGATGTTGTAGATGTAAATGGACAGGATAATACTTCATATGATCTTGATAATTTAAATCTATTAGTAGGTCAAACCTATTTTTTTGCTGTCAGCGCATATTCAACCACAAATCAGGAAGGCCCGCTGTCGTCGTCTATATACCATATTCGCTATCCTTTTGTTGATTATGCCAATAATACTATTGATCTTACATTTGGTGTGAATATTGTGCAGGGTGCTTATGTGACAAGCAATTATGAGTTTATACCCACAATTTTGTTTGATGATGCACTGGCTATTATAAGAACTGGATGGACATATCACCTTTTTTTAAAAGATATACCACCGCAAATTATATTCTCAATGGGTGTGAGCAACGTTCTGGACAGTGATGGAAATCCTTTGATATCAGATTTCATTACCATTAATGATAATGATAATAATAATATGCCAGATGACTGGGAAGAGTATTATGGAATCAGTTCTGCTTTTCTTGATGCAGACTCTGATGGTCTTGATAATAGATCTGAGTTTGAGTGGAACACAAATCCCCTTGATTCAGACTCTGATAATGACGGCATGGATGATGGATGGGAAGTGAAAAATGGTCTGAATCCTGTAGCAGATGATGCCGATGGAGATATAGATGGTGACGGTATCGGTAATCTTGAAGAGTATAACCAGGGTTCAGGAGTTTCAAATAGATGTCCTGAAAAACCTCTGCTTAACCTGCCTGTTGATTTTGCTGCTGATGTTGAATTAAATCCACAATTAATTACAGGTTCCTATGTTGACCGTGAGAATGATAGCCATGAGCAAACCAATTGGCAGATCAGTACTCAAGAAACATTTACTGAGAATATCCTTTTTGAGCGGGATACATATAACAACACTCAGCTTACCACCTTGATAGTACCGGAATTTATATTGGAAACAGGGAAAACCTATTTTTGGCGGGTCAAGTTTTTCGATGAGTTAAGAGGTGTTGGTGGTTCCCTGTGGTCTGAACCATTTTCATTTACAACCATTGTTAATAACCCTGAAGATTCTGATCAAAATGGAGTGCCTGATATTCAGCAGGTAATGGATGGAACCATTGATCTTAATAATGATGGAAATAATGATGTTTCGACAGATACTTATAAAATTGCCACAAGCGAGACCACAACCTTTGCCTTGGAAGCATCCAATGGTGTTACAGCTATTGATTGTCTCAAATTCATTGATTCAGATGATATTATAGATACCAGTGGGAAACCTGATCTGGATTTTGGATTGATGCAATTTAAATTGAGAGTTAATAGCCCGGGTGATACTGCAAAAATAAAAATATATTTTTCTGAACCTGTTGGAGATCATTGGTATAAGTATGATATCATCGATGGATGGACTGAATATTCAAGTGATTATCCCGATAATGTGGATTTTTCTTCTGACAGAAGATCAGTGATTTTGACTCTTATTGATGGCGGTCCTGGAGACAGTGATGGAGTTGCAAATGGTATTATTGTTGATCCATCAGGCCCTGGAGGAAGTGGTCCCGAGGGGTATTCTCCTCCTTCTTCTAATTCAGGCGGAGGCAGTGGAGGTGGGGGTGGAGGTGGATGTTTTATTGCCACAGCAGCTTTTGGATCACCCATTGACAAGCATGTTCAAATTTTAAAGGATTTCAGAGATATCTATCTTTTAAAATCCAAACTCGGTGTTGCTTTTGTAAAAACTTATTATAAATATTCCCCGCCAATTGCTAATGTTATTGAAAGAAATGGCATATTAAAAAATGTCGTCAGGATCGGTTTGATGCCTATTATTCTCTTTGGGTATATTGCCATTCACGCTTCACTTATACAGCAAATTTTGATTTTTCTTTTTATAATTGGAGCTATCCTTTATCTGAAATTCAAATTTCAAAATTCAAAATTAACTACAGATTAAGGGTCTGTAATAAAATAAGTGTTATAGTCCTACACCGGATTTTTGTACAAACCCTAAGGTTCAATTAGCAGAGGTTTAATTTGCCAAGATCTAATAAAAAAGGGCTCAATAAGAATCGGTTGTATGGAATTTGTTCTATCTTTTTGATTATATAAATTAATATTACCTTTCTGAATTAATTTTATCTCTGCCTTTTTTTCTTTATAAATAATTGCGGCTTCAAGGGGGTTTTGTATTACCTTTGGTGTTATAAATACATATAAATTAGTTTTATTAACTCCCTTTGATTCATTTTTAAATCCCCAGCCCAGCAGAGGAATGTCGCCAAGACAGGGAACTTTTGTTTGCGTTTTTGTTAAGCTTTCATCGATAAGGCCGCCAATAACAACTGTATTGGTATCTTTGACAATTATATTTGTCTCGATTTTGCGTTTCAAAGTTGTTGGTCTGTCAGGACTTGACTGATTAACACTGTCCAATTTGGTTAGTTCCTGGAAAATATTTAATCGAACAAGTCTTCCCTTGCTTATCTGGGGTGTGATTTTTAATGTAATACCAACATCTTTATATTCAAAAGAGCTATAGGTTTCACTCCCTGTTTGTGCAGCAGACCTTGTCTGGAAAGGTATATTTTTACCAACTGTGATGACAGCTTCGTCATTTTCTGTAGTAAGTATCTGGGGGGTTGCAAGAATATTAACATCTTTGTCGCTTTGAAATGCCTGGATAACTGCTTGGATAGAAGGGAAAGTCAAATCGCCTATACTGATATTTTTCCCAAGCATGCCTATGGAAAATCCCTTTGGAAGGCCTGCACCAGATTTAATGGTGTCAAGATTGGTATATCCAGAGCCTCCAGTACCTCCAAATCCACCAAATACTGCCCGGGTGTCACCATCATATCCTCCCGAGGCTTTCCACTCTGTACCGATATTCAAGCCACGGTTTACATTGACTTCCATTATTAAACATTCAAGGTACACCATTGATCTTGGGATATCGAGTTTGGTGATCACCTCTTCAAGGACTGGATAATCTTCTTTATTTGCCATAATGATAAGGCTGTTGGTGGGTTGATCTGCCGTGATTTTAATGTTTTGAGATAAGAGAGAAAGTTTTTTAGAGCCTGATTTATTATTTATATCAGGAATGGATTGGAGTACTGTTGCAAGTTTTTCTGCGGAAGCGTGTTCAAGGTAATAAACCCTGATTTTTTCTTCACCTTTTGGAACCTGCTGATCAAGAATTTTTATCAATTTCTCAACCCTTCTGGTTTCAATTTTACTTGCAAGGACAATAATGGAGTTGGTTCTTTCATCCCCAACAAATGTAACAATAGTGTTCCTATTTCTTGGAGTATTTATCTGTTTTTTACTGTTTTTAAGCCTCGCAGCAAAAATTTTGGTTAAACTTGTTGTCAGTTTTATCGCATCAGCGTATTTAATTGGTATTACCGAGATTTTTTTCCCAATACTCTGGATATCAATGGTGTCAATGATCTTTAAAAGTTTTGTAATGCTTGAAAGTGTTGCGGTGATGATAAGCATATTAGTATCTGGGTAGGCAAGGATTATACTCCCCTTTGGAATCATTGGGCTTAAAAGATTTTTTAACTCAATGGCAATGGCATACTTTAAGGGTACGATTCTGGTTACAATTTTATCCCGGGCAGATTCTGAACCTGTTGCAAGTTTTGTATTAATATTGTCTGATCTTGCACTGGAAACAGGAATAATTTTAATGATTTTTCCTGATTGAACCATTGCAAAACCATGGATATCAAGTACAGATTCAAATACCTGCCAGGCTTCATCAATGGATAATTTTTCAGGAGAGATAATTGTAACATTACCTTTGACCCGATTATCAATAATAAAATTTTTCCCAGTCATATTACTCATGAATTTGGTAAATACCCTGATATCAACATTATTAAAATTAATTGATATTAAATCCGGTTTTGTTTTGTCCAGATTTTCCATGTTGGAGATTGGGAATTTATCTGCTGCACATATGGATATATAAAAGCATAAAATAATGCATAGACAATATTTTAAGATTGCAGGCATAAGTTTATTGTTGTAAACCATAACTCAGCACGTTTCCCTATTTAAATATCTCACAATTGTATTCATCTCATTCAAAATAGATGATTTTGCAAAATCAATGCCCATAATTTATTAACTCTATGGTGAATAGGTAATATGCTGATTTTATAAGGAAATAATCTTGGTAAGCCAAGTTTTTGCAGCTCTTGATTTTTCATTGAAAGAGTCAATTCATAGTGGATATCGTCATTGGTTTGACAGTCTGAGTTTGAAATCCTTTTTTTAATCTGGAATCATCACTGAATAAGTGGTATGGTTATCATTTAATGAATCATGGAGGATGTTAACTTATGCCGGCGTATAGATGCAAAATTGCCGTCAGCGGTGGTGAAGTGGTTGAAAAGGTTATTCAATCAAATTCTATCTCTTCTTTAAAAAAAGCAGTTGCCCAGGATGGTGATTTTCTTGTTCATTCGAAAAAAATATTTTTTTTGCAGCAAAAAATAAAACCAAAGGATTTTTACTCTTTTAATCAGGAATTTTTAACACTATTGCGAGCTGGACTTCCTGTTGTTATTGCATTTGATGCTATTATTGAAAAGCAGGATAAAACATCTTTTTCCAAGGTTTTGAAAAATATCAGGGAAGATATTTCCCAGGGAGAATCTGTTGCCAATGCCTTTGAAAAATATGAAAATATTTTTTCTGCTCTCTATATTGCAACACTTCGATCTGGTGAGGCAAGCGGCAATGTTCCAGATGCCATTGAAGGGTATCTGGAATATTTTGAGCGTTCCCGGCAGATAAGGCAAAAAATAAAAGCTGCTTCCGTGTATCCTGCAATTTTAATACTATGTTCTCTTTTTGTGGTTGCTTTTCTTGTGATTTTTGTTGTACCTGCAATAACCGGAACTTTTGTGGAGGCAGGTGCCACACTTCCTTTTTTTACCTCTCTATTATTGGGATTCAGTGCTTTTGTGAAGTCCTATTTTCTGGCAATTATAATTAGTATGATATTAATTATCTGGGCTGTTTCTGCCTATCTGAAAACTGAAAATGGCCGATTACTTTTTGATACATATTATTTGAAACTGCCTTTTTTAGGAGAGCTGTCTGTTATCTATTCAACGTCTCTGTTTACATCTTCTCTTGCAATAGTTTTGGCAGGTGGAACACCTTTAACTCAGGCATTGCAGATTTCCAAGGGTCTTATCAAAAATCAATTTTTCCAGAATGGTCTTAAAAAGGTTATGAAATCAGTTGAACAGGGTAGTGGGTTTACCCAGGCACTCAAAGAGCTTGATATGTTTCCGGGCATGGCATTGAGAATGCTGTCAGCAGGAGAAGAAGGCGGTAACCTTGAGAAAGTACTAAAGGATGTTGCAAGATTTTACGAAAGAGATGTAGAGGCAAAATTAACAATAATTACCTCAACTATAGAACCTTTGCTCATGGTTTTAATGGGGTTTGTGATTGGATTTATCATGCTTGCCATGTATATGCCTATTTTCCAAATGGCAGGAACTATTGGATAAAAAATGTTTAATTTGAAAAAAAAGAAAAGAATTGGTGAGCTGGCTGTTGAGCTCGGATTTATGACTGAGGAACAAAAAAATCATATTCTTGCTCAGAAAAATATTTCCGGAAGAATGCTGGGACAGCTGTGTGTTGAAGAGGGTTTTATTAATGATGAACAACTCGCGCAATTAATTGCTAAGCAGTATTCATGCAAATATGCAAGAATTGACAGCATGGATGACCCTGAGTTGTTAAAGCTTTTAAATATAGATTTTATTGTAAACAACAAAATCATCCCCTTTGAGTTTAAGAGTGGCCATCTTGTTTTTGCAGTGGCTGATCCCATTGATTATTTTAAGATTATAGAAGAGATTGAAATTCTTCTGGAATATAATTTTTCCTTTGTTATTGTAAGTGCCAAAAAACTTGGCAAATTTTTACAGAAAATTGAAGCCTCCAAAGATCTTGTGGATGTCTCGGAAGAGATGCGTCTTTCTGTGGTAAAGGAGTCTGATAAGGGAGATTATGAAATTTCAACTAAGAAAGTGGATTCAGAAGAGAGTCCGGTTGTAAAGCTTATTGATTCTACCATCCTTGATGCCATTAATAAAAATGCCAGTGATATACATTTTGAAGGTTCTGTCATGGGGTTGATCATAAGATATAGGATTGACGGCATGCTTTACCAAATCACCGATCCTCTGGATATGGGCAGTATGAATCCTGTAATTTCCAGATTAAAAGTTATGTCAGAACTGGATATTTCAGAAAAAAGGATACCCCAGGACGGCAGGTTTAAATTAAAGGTCAAGGAGCGGTTTATTGATTTCAGGATATCTGTTCTCCCCACAATCTTTGGTGAAGATGCAGTAATCAGGATTCTGGATCAGCAGCGCATGGCTCCTGCCAAGGGAGAGCTGAGTCTTGATAACATGGAATTGGAAAAAATAGAGTTGTTCAGACTGAGAAGACAGATCAAGGCACCATACGGCTTGTTTTTAATGACAGGACCCACAGGGAGCGGAAAAACAACTACACTCTACAGAGCATTATCAGAAGTAAATACAAAGGACAGTAAAATAATTACCATTGAAGACCCTGTTGAATATCAGCTTAAAGGAATAACACAAATTCCAGTCAATGAAAAAAAAGGATTAACATTTTCGCGTGGATTAAGGTCAATTTTGCGTCATGACCCTGACAAAATTTTGGTGGGCGAGATCAGGGATACTGAAACTGCCCAGATTGCACTTCAATCAGCTTTAACAGGTCACCAGGTGTTTGCAACTGTCCATGCAAACTCATCATTTGAGGTTATCAACAGGTTTATCCACATGGGTATAGAACCCTATAACC
>JAOZRI010000503.1 GCA_029940235.1 Desulfobacula sp.
ATCACTCCAAATATTAAATATTGATATATGTTTTTACAAAATCAAGGGTTTTATCGATTCCTTTTAAATTTAACAAAGCAAAAGATAAAAGCATTACAACAGCATAAAAAGAGACAATGGAAAAACAGATACGTTCAATCCATTTTTTTGTATTATCGCCTGGCTTGGACAAAGATGGAATTGATGCAAGTATGGGCAGCCCTAATTGAGTTTCAATCTGCTCTTCACTTCTTATGGCTGGATTTAAAAATTCAAGCAGAAAAATAATCCCTCCGCCGATACCAAGGCCTATTGCAATGGAAAACATAAATAGTTTTCTCACATCAGGAGAAATCGGTTTTTGGGGAAGCCTTGCATAATCAATAATACGAAACTGTTCACCTTTTTGTTTCTTTTCCATATTAACGGCAAGTTCTGCTTCAAGACGTCTGGCAAGAAGTGAGCTGTAACTCTCCCTGATATTATTATAATCCCTTTGAATGGATTGAAGTTCCTGCTCTCTTTTTGGCGTATCTTCAACCCTTTTTTGATAGACCTGTGTTGCCTGTTCAATTTCCCTGATATTTGCTTTAATGTTAACTATATCATTGCCCAATTGTTTAAGGTTGTATTCATGTTGGAATAAGACATTATTGTTTGCAGAGGCTGCACCATTAACACCTTCCGGGGTTTGTGTATCCTGGGCAATATTCTGTCTCTCTTCTTCCTCTTTTTCCTCTTGAATCTTAATTTTAAGTTTTTCAACACTTTTTGTTAATCTAATAACTTCAGGATGTTTTTTTGTATATTTTAAAAGCAGATCATCCAATTGCCTTTTTTCCACTTCATACTGCTGTTCAGTAATGGATAAATTTGAAGATTCAACAATGGTGCCGTCCTGCTGTATTGTTGCATTGGTATTATTTTGCGCCATCTCCCTGATTCTTGAAATCTGACTTTTTAAAAGAGCGGCAGCATTCTGGGTGTCTCTCAGAGCATTTAAAGCATCAGTATGCTGCAGCTGGAGTCTGTCAAGAGTTCTTAAATTTGTTTCAAGTTCATCTGGCAAACCGCCAAGATGTTTTGATCTGTATACTGCAAGGGCATGTTCGCGGTCTTCAAGTTTTTTTTTAATTTTTTCAAGTTCTGATTCAAGAAACTCACTGGTTCCAATGGCCTGGCTTTCTCTTGCTTTAAGATTTTCATTCATAAAAAAACTTGCAAGTTCATTGGCTACATTTTTTACATTTTCAGGATTACTGCCGGTAAAAGATACGGTAAAAGCTTCTGTGCCCTGTCTTCTACTGCTGTTTTGTGTCACCACGACCCGTTTTCTCATGCTTGTGACTTTATCCTCCTGAAACATCTCTTCCTGTCCCTGATAAAGCCCGAACTCATTGATTATTTTTTCAAGGTTTGTCCTGCTCAGTATCTGCTGGGAAATTGTATTGATTCTCTGGGCAATATCTGTGGTTACAATGGATTGTACATAGTCGGATGGAACCCTTTGTGGCTGGATTAATATTGTTGTGGAGGCTTCATATATCTGATTTGAAGTAAGGGTGTACAAAAACCCCAGGGTAAGAAAAATAGAAAGAGGCACTATGATAAACCATCTGCGCCTTATTGCTATTTCAAGTATCTGTTCCGGTTTTAATGCTGCTGCCTGATTTTGAGAATCTGCCATGCTTTGCTTTACAAATCCTTTTTATACTATTGTAGGTGTATTCATATTATAAGAAACAACGATTTTCCAGTATTTCTTAAATTAGCCTTTTTGTCAATGATAATCAGCAACACGATAATCAGGATCACTGGGCAATTTAATAAATATCATTTAATCAACTTCAATATCTGCTCTTGCTGTTATCTGTTTAGACCTATATTTAAAGCAAATTTCATACCAGTTGATACTATTTAAACCCACCTGCCCAGATTGCCTTGTCAAACCTGGGATAACAAGGCAGACCAGCCTCACTAAAGGCAATAGCTTTTCTCGTGCACATACAAATATTT
>JAOZRI010000504.1 GCA_029940235.1 Desulfobacula sp.
TATTATCAATGCAGCTGCAAAAGATAAAAAAAAGCAGGGCAGCAACCTTTTTTATATTTTTCTTGAGAAGATTGGTAAAGCCAGGGTGGAAAAAATAAGTTTCAATGAAATGCATACTTTAATTAAATCAACTTTTCTCAGCTTCTGAAAATTCACTCTATTTTTTTCAAGATACCCTGGAGTGCAGAAACCAAAGCATGAAAAAATCAAGGTAGTTAGCTGTTCTGTCATATAAAATAAGTTAAGAGGTTAAGTCTATGGGCATAGAAATTGAGAGAAAATTTCTTTTAACAGGTGATGAATGGCGTAAACTTGCACAGGGAGTATATTATCGACAGGGATATTTAAACTCTGCCAAGGAGAGGACCGTTCGTGTTAGAACTATTAATGACAAAGGTTTTCTTACAATTAAGGGTATTACTGTTGGAGTAACACGCCTTGAATTTGAATATGAAATTCCAAAAGATGAATGCAATGAAATGCTGGATGATCTTGTTGAAAAACCTGTCATAGAAAAAAACCGTTATAAGGTTGATTATGGGGGATTTGTCTGGGAGATTGATGAATTTTTAGGTGAAAATCAGGGATTGATTGTTGCGGAAATAGAGTTGGAATCAGAAGACCAGAAATTTGAAAAACCCGAATGGGTTGGTAAAGAAGTAACAGGAGATCCTAAGTTTTTTAATTCAAATTTGATGAACAACCCCTATGCCAGATGGTAGCTTAAAAGAAATTTTATTATAAAGTAATGTGTATCTAAAAACTCTTCAAAACAAAGCTTGTTCCACTATTAGTGCTTTTAAAAAAAAATATTTCCCCCTTGACACGTAGTTATATTATAGCTTATAAATAGTCACATTGTATTGGATAACATGATAATTTTCACCTGCCAAAAGCAATCAGGTTAAATATTGGGTTATTCAAAAGGTCACACAAGATGCCGGAAATAAAGTAATATGAAGGGGAAAAGAATATGAGGTATGCAGAAACAGGGTTTAATCTCGAAGTTGATCTTTCTCGCGGGAATATAGAGAAGGTCGCAACTGACCCAAAAGATACCGAGCTCTATCTCGGGGGTCTGGGCACTAACACCAAGATATTGTGGGACAGGGTTCCGCCGGAAGTTGACGCCTTTTCTCCTGACAATCTTTTGATATTCGGCACCGGGCTTTTATGCGGCACACCCGCAACTGGTTGTAATCGAACTATCTTGACTACTATTTCTCCCCAGACAAAGTTGATGGCATTTTCAATGATGGGTGGATATTGGGCACCGGAATTAAAATATGCAGGTTATGATAAAGTAATCCTTCGCGGCAAATCCAAGAAGCTGGTTTATCTGTGGATAAACAATGACAAGGTGGAAATACGTGATGCATCCCATTTAAAGGGTAAGGGTGCCATTGAAACAGCAGAACTTATCCGCAAGGAACTCAAACAGCCAAAAGCACAGGTCTCTGCCATAGGTCTTGCCGGTGAAAACAGGGTCTTTTATGCCTCTGTGGAACAGGGCAGGTCAAGTGCAAGCAGGGGCGGCGCCGGGGCTGTTATGGGCGACAAAAACATAAAAGCTATTGTTGTCCGGGGAACAAAAGATATCCATATTGCAAAGCCTGAAGAATTCATGGGGCTTTGCACTGAAGTTATGGATTATATAAAATGGAGGGAAGATCACCCAATTCCCGGAGTAACACCAATCCTCGCTATTCTTGGTTCCCCCCAGGAGATGGCAATCCATGATGAAAAATGGCATACTGAAAATTTCTCATGGGGTAATGCCCGTACCAGAAGAAAAGGTTTCTGGACAGATGAAGTTTCAGATGAGTGGCTGGAGACCATGAACAAAGCAAGAACAAGGCTGATTTCATGCTATAATTGTTCCATTGCATGTGGAGCAACAATTTCCATGCCTGGTCTCTCCACATATATGATGAAATGCTTTACAAAACTTACCTATACAATGGCAGCTTTTTCAAATCTGGAATTTGGTTTGA
>JAOZRI010000505.1 GCA_029940235.1 Desulfobacula sp.
CAAGCAGAGGTTCGGGCTGTGGTTTGGGAACAAGCACATTTGGCCATCCCATTTTAATGGCAAAATTCATTGAAACTGTCATGCCAAACACATGAAAGATGGGAAGAGCTCCCAGCATGATCTCTTCACCTCTTTTCAGGGTTGGAAACCAGGCTACAGCCTGCTGGATCTGATAGCTTATATTTTTATGTGTCAGCATTACACCCTTTGATACACCTGTAGTACCTCCTGTGTATTGATACATTGCCACGTCATCAATACTTACATCAGCCTGTGTATAATCCGGGGAGTATTGTGCAATAACATCCTTGAATTTATGAAGATCTTTTGCAGGCGTTACATCGGCAGCAAGACCTTTCTTTTTAGCAACTAAGGGAAACAGAAGACGTTTTACAAAGGGAAGATAGTCACCAATAGAGGTGTAAACAATTGTTTTAATACTGGTTTTTTCCCGAAGTTTGACCATTCTGTTGGCAAGAAGATCAAGCGTTATTAAAAAAGTAGATTTGGAATCATTAAACTGGTGTTCCAGCTCTCTGTCTGCATATAATGGGTTATTGAGAACAACAATGCCGCCAACTTTAAGTATGGCGTAGTATGCTACCACACACGGTATGACATTGGGGAGCAGTATGGCAACACTGTCTCCCTTTTTAATACCAAAACCCTTTAATGCTGCAGCAAATCTTGCAATCATTTCATTTAACTCTTTGTAGGTCAGTGTAAAACCCTGGAAAATTAATGCAGTGTTGTCTGGAAATTGTTTTACAGACTCTTCAAGAAATTGAGGCATTAAAACATCCTGAAAATCAACAGAACTTTTTACACCTTTTTCATAGGAATTGAGCCATATTTTTTTTTCGTAATCACTTTGAACCGCCATTTTTATCTCCTTAAAATGTTTATTATGATAGTCAATTATATATCTTCTGTTTGATAAGAAAAACAGGGTCTTATGTCAAGAAAAATAAATATTGTTTACATGGGTAAATCAAAATTTCATCCAACAGATTGCATCTATTTTAAAAGCGAGGAAGAGTGTTGCTTTCTTGAAGATACACTCTGTCCTATTATCCATCCAAGAAGCAAAACACCAGTACCTGCCAAAAACCATTTTATCATGCCGGTTTTAAAAAGGTTTTTATTCTGTTCCTTAAAAATTGTGAGTTCATCTAAAAGAGCCGTGTTTTGTTCTTTAAATATTTTATTCTCTTTTATAATTTTTTGAATATCTTTTGATTGCTGGGTAAGAGTAGTATATTTTACTTTACTGTCAGAAAGCATATCAGCAGTTTTCTTTTTTTCATCCATGGCTGTTTTGAGTGATGTTTCAAGCTCTGTCCTTGTTTGCGAATAGTTTTGTTCCATGGATGAGAGTTTATCTTGAAGCCTGGCACTATTTTTTTGTAATTGCAGTATTTTATTTTTAAGATTACTATTTTCTTTTTCTAATTTATTAATCATAATAGTTTTCGGCAGGGTAAAGATTATAAATTTTTTGTCTACCCAGCCAATCTCTTTTGATTGAAGCTCAACTTTATAGAATCCATTTTTCTCTTCAAGAATGGCAACAGATGTGTTACTTGTTAAAGTCTTTAACACAGCATAAGAGTTACCAGGGCCCTGCCTGAATGTTAACAGAAGCATATCTGAGACATAACCGGTTTTTCCATAGCCGGATAAAGGGAATAAACAGATTATGACAATAAATAGTATCACAATAAAAAGCGGTTTTTTCATGTTTTTTCATACCTCCTCATGGGTTTTTTTATTTCAATAACAATCCTTGGGCGATTTTTCAATAAAAAACTCTTGCCAAAGCATACATTATCAGAGTATCAATCAAATCGACAGGCAGTTACACAACACCAATTTTCCCAATTTCTGCGTTGGAAAAATAAATTTAATCCTCGGAATACTGCATGTATGCCTGTGGTTAAATTTATTTTCCGCCTTGAACTTGAAAAAATTTGCATTATGTAACAGCCTGTCG
>JAOZRI010000104.1 GCA_029940235.1 Desulfobacula sp.
GATTTTAAATGCAGACAAAATGAATCCCCAGGCACAGAATGCATTATTAAAAATGCTTGAGGAGCCTCCTGAAAAAACT
Organism: Desulfobacula sp.; assembly: GCA_029940235.1. GTDB lineage: Bacteria > Desulfobacterota > Desulfobacteria > Desulfobacterales > Desulfobacteraceae > Desulfobacula. The sequence goes on from JAOZRI010000104.1 coordinate 80, forward strand.
TTTTTTATCTTGATTGCCAAAGATATAAGTTTATTTTTGCCAACCATAATCTCAAGATGCCGCAAAATAAGATTTAAGCCATTGAGCTTACAACATGTTGAGCAAGCCCTTATCAATGATTTCAAAATAGATAGACAAATGGCGTATATTGTTGCAAGAATTGCTGATTCAGACCTTAAAAAAGCAATGATATATTTAAATTTAAATCCTGATAAACAAACAGTTAAAAAAACAGTTAGAATTGACTGGATTAAAAAAAGAGAATATCTGCTTAAAACTATTGCTGATATCATTAAGGCAGATACAAACCTGTCAATTTCAAAGGGTTTAATGCTTTCTCAACAAATCAGCCGTGATCCTGGCATGATTGATGATACAATTGCCATTATGAAAACTTTTTTTAGAGACTTAATGATTTTCAAATATAATAAAAAACAGATAGTTAATCTTGATTTTTCCAATACTTTTAAAGATATTAATTCCATGGTAAAATCAACTGTTTTTTTTAACTGGCTTGGAAATCTTTTTGAAGCACAAAAAAGAGTAGCTTCAAATAGTTCTCCAAGAATAGTATTGGATAGATTTTTCCTTACCATTGCACAACAGGCTGGGACAAAATGAGATATTTGAATAGTGTTCAATTTTGTAACAGCCTGTTTAAGAGGAGAAGGTTGATTTATGATTAAAATTGCCGGTGTGAAATTTAAGAAGGCTGGAAAAATATATGATTTTAAAAGTGATGCCTTTGTATTAAAAAAGGGGGATTGTGTTATCGTTGAGACGGAACAGGGTCTTGGATTTGGCAAAATTGCCACCATCCCTGTTGAAATTGAAAAAAGAGAAAAAAAATTAAAACAGATTGTCAGAGTTGCCACCAAAGAAGATTTTTTAAAAAAAGAAGAGATTAAAGCCCTTGAAAAAAAAGCCCATGACTTTTGTCTCCAGAGTATTAACAATCTAAAGCTTTTCATGAACCTGTTCAGTGTTGAAGGCACATTTGATCAGCACAAACTAACCTTTTTTTATACTGCTGACGGTAGAATTGACTTTAGAGAATTGATAAAGCTTCTGGTAAAAGAGTTTAATATAAGAATTGAAATGCGCCAAGTGGGAATACGCAATCTTTCCAAACATTGTGGAGGTGTTGGAAAATGCGGCAGAGAACTTTGCTGCTCTTCTTTTATGCATACATTTGAACCAGTCTCCATAAAAATGGCAAAGGAGCAGGGTTTATCTTTAAATCCTACAAAAATTTCCGGGGTATGCGGCAGGTTGATGTGTTGCCTGACATTTGAAAACAAAACTTATAAAAGCCTTAAACGCTCAATGCCCAAACTTGGCAAAATTATTACAACTAAAGAAGGCAAAGGAAGAGTTGTAAGGCAGAACGTGTTAAAAGAGAGTGTTCTAGTCCGAATTGATGATGATACTCAGATAGAGATACCAGTCAAGGATTTATAGGTGTGAGGCTTGTGGTATGAGAGTTGAGGATTTAGATTTGGGCTCCTTAAATTCAAAATCAAGCAGTAATAATCAGAAAAATTGAGGTAATATGAACGATATGGACATGGATATAAAGCAGAACAAAAATCAGGACAGACATTTTTTTTCAACTCCCATATATTATGTCAATGCAAAACCCCATCTTGGCCATGCATATACTTCCATAGCAGCAGATGCTGCAACAAGATTCAAACAGATTCAGGGGTGTAAAACTTTTTTTTTAACCGGAACTGATGAACATGGAGATAAGATTGTTCAGGCGGCTCAAAAAGAGAAAACAAGCCCAAAAGAGTATGCCGATAAGATCAGTAAACTTTTTAAAGATCTTCTGCCTTGTTTAAATATTAAAAACAACTATTTTATCCGAACCACTGATCCTGATCATATTAAAGTTGTAAAAGATATTCTCTCAAAAATTTATGAGTCAGGCGATATCTATTTTTCAAGCTATGAAGGACTTTATTGTTTTGGATGTGAAAGATTTTACCAGGAGCGAGAACTTGTCGATGGTAAATGTCCTGACCATGGTACAGAACCTGAAAAGATAAAAGAATCCAACTATTTTTTCAAAATGAGTAAATACCAGGAGTGGCTCATCAATCATATAAAAACTAATCCTGATTTTATTCAGCCTGAACAATATAAAAATGAAATTTTATCTTTTTTAAAAGAACCTCTTGAAGATCTTTGTATTTCAAGACCGAAAACCAGATTGACCTGGGGAATCACCCTGCCCTTTGATGATGACTATGTTACATATGTATGGTTTGATGCCCTTGTAAATTATGTTTCAGCCCTTGGATATCCAGATGGCCAGCTTTTTAAAGAGTTCTGGTCGTCTGCCCGCCATTTTGTGGCAAAGGATATCATTAAACCCCATGGAATTTACTGGCCGATTATGCTCAAAGCTGCCGGCATTGAAATTTATCAGGGATTGAATGTTCATGGTTTCTGGAATATAAAGGGGAGTAAAATGTCAAAAAGTATTGGCAATGTCACAGATCCTCTACAGGTAATAGATACTTTCGGGCTTGATCAGTTCAGGTATTTTCTCTTAAAAGAGATGGTCTTTGGTCTTGATGCTAACTTTACCCAGGAGACCATTATTTCAAGAATTAATTCTGATCTTGCCAATGATCTTGGAAATCTTTTTTCAAGAGTTCTCTCCATGAACCACAGATATTTTAAAGGCAGGGTTCAAGGATCAGACCCAAAAATTGAAAAAGATAAAAATCTATCCCTGGCATCCGATGCAGAAACAGCAATAGATGATTTTCAAAAAACAATGTCTGTATGTGCCTTTAACAGAGGTCTTGAAGCAATCTGGAAATTTATAAGCAAAATGAATAAATATATTGATACAACAGCACCCTGGACTCTTGCAAAGGATGAAGCCAATATTGATGAGCTTGCTACTATTCTCTATAATCTAATGGAAGGCTTAAGGGTTATTTCATGTCTTATTTATCCCATAATGCCGCAAACTTCTTTAAAAATGCAAAAGACCCTCTGCCTGGCAAAAGAGGGAGATAATTTTTATACTCTGGAAGAGACAGCTTCATGGGGCCAGATTAAAAAAAAGACTATAATTGCAAAACCTGAAATTTTATTTCCACGCATTGATACAGGTAAAAAATAGAGATTTGGATACTTATAAACAGGAAAATTCCTGGCGGAATTTTCAATCAGGCTCCATTATAGAGAAAAAGAAAAAAAATATTTTTTCCAAATTTAAAAAGACAACAGCTCTATTTTTGATTCTCCTGATTTTAATTGCAGGTGTTTTACTTGTAAAACCTTTACTGTTTGACAATCAGAAAACCTTGCAAAAGTCTAATGATAACACTGTTGAATCCCAGACTCACATTGAAGAACCAATCTATTTATCAAAGACACAGTTAAATAGTATAATCAATAAAATAGATTTTATTACAACCGATAAAAATATCTTTTTTGTGGATACACCAGAAGAGAGTTATAAAATTACTACAAGCATTGATGTTAATCTACAGGAATTTTTATTGTCCAAAATGGACAGACTTAAAACGCTTACCAGGGGTAAACCACAAAGGATTGCCATTGTTGTCATGGAAGCTGATACAGGAAAAATCATTGCAATGACAGGCTTTGACCTTGCAGACTCAAACTCAAATCCCTGTCTTGATTCAGACTACCCTGCTGCCAGCATATTTAAAATCATAACAGCCTCAGCTGCTGTTCAAAGCTTAAATTATAATCCTGGAACACAACTGTATTTTAACGGCAATAAATACACTCTTTATAAACGGCAATTAAAAGATGTTAAAAACAAATATACCTATAAAATTTCATTTTCCAGGGCTTTTGCAGAATCTGTAAACCCTGTTTTTGGCAAAATAGGAAAAAACTATCTTGGCAGAGATAGACTTGATTCCTTTGCCAACGCCTTTGGGTTTAACAAAAATGTTGATTTTGAACTGCCCTTTATTTCCGGCAGTTTTAAAACAGATGATAAAAAGTACCATCTTGCTGAACTTGGGTGCGGATTTAACAATGACACTACTATCTCACCAATATTTGGTGCCATGCTCACTTCAGCCATTGTAAATTCAGGAAATATGATGCTGCCGGGTATTGTAGAGCATGTCACTAACTCCGATGGTACTATTATTTACAAAAACGAAAAAACAGAGTATGTAAGTGCAATAGAACCTGCAACTGCCGACATAATGGTGAAACTCATGCAGCAGACTATCTCAAAAGGAACTGCAAAAAAAACCTTCAGGGGTACTTCAAGGGATAAAGTGCTCTCAAAGTTGATCATTGGTGGAAAAACAGGATCACTGTATGATAAAAAACATATAGTTAAGTATGATTGGTTTACAGGCTTTGGAAAAGATAATAAAACAGAAAAAACTATTGCTTTATCCATTGTTGTAGGCCATAGAAAATATATAGGCACAAGAGCTCCAACCTATGCAAAAATGATTTTAAAGCAGCATTTTAAGTTATAAATAGATACAACCTTTATTAAAGACAGCGGAGGGAAATATGATTCTGCAGCAACAGGCTTTTTTTAAGCTTATCAAAAAAATATCTGCAACTAAAATTGAATTTACAAAATCGCTTTCAGAGGCAAAAGAAAACTCCATAATATTTTTTCCCTATCAGCCCAATATTGTATCATGCGGTATATCAGCATTAATTGCATTTAAAGGGAGCAATACAAGTTCCAAAAAATCAAATTTGGACAGTATACAGGAGATGCTTCCCCTATTAAAAGAAAATGGTTTCTCCACTGACTCTCTATTACAAAGCGATAATTTGTACGAAAATTTTCTTGGGGGCGATGACTTTTTAAATGACATTTTTAGAAACTGCCAGGAGTTAAAGCAGGAGAATATCTTTTCTGACCTCTTTTTCAGTAAAGAAAAAAAAGACCAGCTTATATCCATCATAGGTATTATTGATCAATTAATTCAAGATCAGACATCAAAGTTTAAAAAAAACCTTTCCGGTTTTTCATCCAATGAGATTGAAATCATATCCTGCAGCCTTGAAAAACTTGAGGATATTGGATGGTGTCTTAAAAAAGAAATTTTAGATAACATCTTGGCCATTGGCAAACTTGCCATTAACCTTGAAAATCCCGATAACGATACCCATAATATAATGGGGTTAAAAATATTTAAAAGATTAAATGCTGTGTTAAACAGTATTGACAGGCTTGAAGTCCGAGGCAGAGATTCTGCCGGTATTTCTCTTGTTTTCACCTTTACCAAGCAGGAATTTGAACATTTCAGGGAGGGTCTTATAAAAGCTGGACTTTCTGAAAGACTTAAACTAAGAACCAACCATCTTGTATTAAAAAATAACAGCATTACAATTAATGATACTTTCCCGGGAGATGACCATCATGTAAGTATTTGTTTTGCCTATAAATTTTCCGCAGAAATCGGTGCTCTTGGAGACAATGTAACATTTATCAGAAGCCAGATTAAAAATGATCTCATGCTTCAACTGCTTACCAATTATGATTTTCTTACAAACTCAGTATCTGCGCACACAAGATGGGCTTCCATAGGAGATATCAATGTTGCAAACTGCCATCCTCAGGATAATACCCCCACAGACAAAGAGATAGGTAAAACAGGAATAATCCATGTCTGCCTCAATGGTGATATTGATAATTATCTTGAATTAAAGACTGAATATGAAGCAAGATATGATAAAATTCATGAAGATATTAACACTGATACAAAATTAATTCCTTTACAGATTGAATTTTATCTTAAACAAAATCATCCCATAGAAGAGGCTTTCAGGCTTGCAGTAAATGACTTTACAGGTTCCCATGCCATCAGCATGCATTCAGATTTGGCTCCGGGCAAGCTGTTTCTCGCACAAAAAGGAAGTGGTCAGGCTATTTTTGTAGGGATTGCAAAGGATCATTACATTGCAGCTTCTGAACTCTATGGCATTGTGGAAGAGACCCAGGAGTATATCAAGCTCAATGGTGAAGACAAAGGCCAGATTGTTCTGCTTGATCAAAATTCAACAGGTTCTGTATCTGGAATAAAATCTTTTTACTATGACAACACTCCCATCGCCATTGAAGAAGATCAGGTGCTGACAAGCCAGATAACATCGAGAGATATTGACAGACAGAATTTCCCACACTATTTTTTAAAAGAAATTTCAGAATCTCCTGATTCTGTTGAAAAAACTCTGGAAAATAAATTTAAACTAAACCCGGACAATCTGTTTGAGACCAGCCTTGATGAAATTGCAATTCCAAAATCACTGGAAGATGACTTTAAAAACAAAAAAATTAAAAAAATATTTTTTATCGGGCAGGGTACGGCTGGAGTGGCAGCACAGGGTTGTGCTGATCTTTTAAATTTTTATCTTGGCGCTAAAGATATTGATATAAGAGCCATGAAATCATCAGAGCTTTCAGGATTCAGTATAGATGCCAAAAGCTCCATGGCAAATACCCTTGTCATTGCAATAAGCCAGTCTGGCACAACAACAGATACAAATAGAACCATTGATATGGTTAAAGAGTGTGGTGCAAAAACCCTTGCCATTGTTAACCGCAGAGATTCAGATTTGACCTTTAAAACAGACGGTGTTTTATATACAAGTTCTGGCAGGGATATTGAGATGTCTGTGGCATCAACCAAAGCCTTTTATTCTCAAATTACTGCAGGAGCAGTGCTAAGCCTGCATATTGCAGGTATCACCAATAGAAGATCTGATAAATTTATTACAGAACAGATCAATGAGATAACAAGCCTGCCTGATAAAATGCGCACCATCCTTAATATGAAAGATCAGATTAAGGATAGTGCCTTTAAACATGCAGTGACAAAACAATATTGGGCAACAGTTGGATCGGGTTCAAACAAGACTTCAGCCGATGAAATCAGGATAAAACTCAGCGAACTTTGCTACAAGACCATTTCATCTGATTTTGTTGAAGATAAAAAACATATTGATCTATCCAGTGAACCCTTGATCATTATCTGTGCTGCCGGCACAAGAGAGAGCGTTCTTGGAGATATTATAAAAGATACTGCAATCTTTCATGCACACAAGGCAAGCCCAATTGTAATAACAAACAGTGGTGAAGACCGCTTTGACATTTATGCCAAGGATGTGTTTAAAATTCCTGAAACAATGGAACATTTTGCCCCTGTCTTAAACACACTTGTCGGGCATATCTGGGGATATTATGCAGCGCTTGCCATTAATGAGGGTTCACAATTCATGTATAAGGGAAGA
>JAOZRI010000105.1 GCA_029940235.1 Desulfobacula sp.
CCAGAATGTTTGCCATGGGCAGTATGGAAAAAGAAGCCATGGATGCTTCAAAGGCTTCCTTGGAAATTCTCTATTCTATTTTATCTTTAATGAAGCCTGGTATGGTCATGGGTGATATTTTTGACCATTCACTGCAACTGGCAAAAAAGCTTGGATATGAAGAGCAGTTTCTCGGACTTCCCGACTTAAAATCAATTTTCATAGGTCATGGCACAGGGCTTGAACTTGTGGAAAACCCAATCATCTCCAAAGGGAAAAAAGATATTTTAAAATCTGGTATGGTCTTTGCTGTTGAACCTAAATTTATTTTTCAAAACAGATTTGCAGCCGGTATCGAAAGTGTGATTCAAATCACAAATCAAGGAGCATGCTTTTTAAGCACGACACCCCATAAAATTTTTATTTGTAAATAATGAAGGATAAAACAGTATTTCGTAAAGCTTAATTATCATCCTCAGATTCAGTTACAGCCCTGTTCCTACCTTGATTTTTTGCACGGTATAAAGCATCGTCTGCTCTTTTGATTGCTGCATCAAGGGATTCATCACTCTTTAATAATGCAACTCCAAGGGATATGGTTATCTGATCTATGGGCTCACCTGTATCTTTTATCTTTAATTTCATGTCGGCAACACCTAACCGGATTTGCTGAGCAAGTAAATAAGCTCCCTTAATGGGTGTTTTTGGCAGTACCAGAATAAACTCCTCACCTCCAAACCGGGCTGCGATATCCTGACCTTTAATATGATTTTTTAAATGTTTACCCAGCATTTTTAAAACATTGTCACCAACAAGATGACCATATTGATCATTAAATTTTTTAAAATGATCAATATCTAACATGATAACACTTAAAGGTTCATGGAAATTATCTTTGCCTTCCATAATCTTTGCCATATTCTCATCAAAACCATGCCTGTTTAACAGAGTTGTCAGTGAATCTGTCTGGGCTGTTTTTTTAACTCCTTCAAGCTCCTGGGTGAGTACATTAATTTTAGACTGGGCTGAATCAAGTTGGTTTTTAAGGGCTTTACTTGATTGAACGACTGATTTGGTCTCTGTAATAATATTCTTGGCAATTTTAGTAATGATATCTAAAGATGCTGCCTTGTTGAGTTCATCAGCGTATGTATTCAATGTATTACCACGGTTTTCAATTCCGCTGCTTGAAGCACTCAACTGCGTGACCATCTCTGTGAGTATGTTTTGTAATTCCCTGGATGTCTGCTCGGCAAGCTCAAGTTTATTAGCTCCCATATGTTTTTTATGGAGCCTGGTAATTTGATCAAAATCTATTGGGTTGTTTTGTTTAAGCAGTAGTTCTAAACTCCTTTTTAATTGTTCATCCTCTCCTTTGGCATACTCATACCACATCAAATAGGAGATTGGATTATAGGGCAGTTGGGCTTTGGTGATTTTTTCCAGGGCTGTGCCCAGATATTCTTTTGATTTTGCAATTGATTCCGGATATTTTCCATTTTCCATTTTCCACCTAAGTTTTAATCGAATAATCTGACTTATACTTTTTGCTATATAAAATGTTCATACCATGCTTTATTTTTTTGGTAAAGGGTGTAAACAATATTTCTATACTATTCCATGGATCAGAGCACCATTGTCAAGGATTTGCAAGGGCAGTGTGTCATATTTCTGGATTAATCTTGCAGGTTGATTAAGCCTTTATTATGGATTGATTTATCATTTTAATGGGAAAAAGTAATAAAAATCATAGGAAACACCTGTTTTTGAATAAAAAGTATTGAAAAAAAGAATCAAACATGATTAATCGTATTATACAAAGAATCAAGTTATAATATATACATATAGTTACTGGTCTTTAAAAAGGAGTCTGTTGATGGATTTTAATTTGAAAACAAAAAAAATAATTTCAAATGACAAGGGGTTTACTTTAATTGAGATGGCAGTTGTGCTGATCATTATCGGGCTTATCATCGGTGCTGTGGTCAAGGGAAAAGATATTGTCACCTCTGCGCAGCAAAAAAAATTATATACTAAATTTGTTCAATCATGGCAGATTGCCTTTAATTCCTACTATGATAGAACCGGATGGATTCTTGGTGACGATGCAAGCAATGACAATACCGGGGCGCGAAATGGTTTTTGCGATGGTTCACCAACCTGCGCAAATGTTGTGGCACAGCTAAGAGCTGTCGGTCTTGAACCGCCGATTCAGGGTGCATCAGGTTCTGAATGTGTGAGAAACTATAATGATTCCCAGGACAGGAGTTATGCTTTAACCATCAATTTTCGATATGATGCTGATATTGGCAATTATATTGAAATCAGTGATACAACCAATGGTATGCCGTCGGAACTTGGTATGGCGTGGGATAACATAGTTGATGGCGAACGTGGCGGCGATAAAGGAGATTTTCAATATCATGCCGATGGTACAACAATAACTGCCAGTAGTGCAGCACCCTGGCCAGCAGTTGATGCAGCTGCTGTTCCAGCATCTGTGGGAATTTTCAAACTTCAATTTTAAAACAGGGGCAGCTTAAGTTATCAAAATATTTAAACCCCACATAATTTCAAGCCTGGTTGCTGTTGTTTTTATCATCTCCGGCTATTTTTTTTTAAATACCTACAACAGCTATTGTGCTGCCAGAGAGAAACTGTCAGCCTTGACTGGCCAACAGACATTTTTGCGAACACGTATTGCACAGCTAAATAAAAAAAATAGAATCATTGATAGTGCAGACAGTTTTGTTCAACAGGCAAAAAGATTCGGGCTTACAAAAAACAGATGGGATCGCTTTCAGGTTAACCTGTCAGATGAAGCTTTAACATTTGAGCAGTTTCAAACAATCATTAATCAGACAGCCAACTCTGCCTACTACTATTTTACGCCTGAAACTCTCCAGGCAAGGGTTATAAAAAAAAACAGTGGGGTTAAACCAGGCGACCAGGCTCTTCAACCAACATATGTTGAAAAAAATACTGACTTGAAAGGTTTGGAGGCGTTTGATCTTATTGTAACGCTTAATGGTTCTTTTTTAATAAGGAATTGATGCTGACATGGGGCATGAAAAACAGATACTGGAATTTGAAAATCTAACTTATTATGTCAAGGGCAGCAAGATTGACATAATTGATAGGTTTGAATCTGTCATTGGCGATAAATTATTTATTTGTAATTTCCAGGGTGCTGTCACAAGGGTGATGACTATTGATGCTCCGGTTAAATATGCTGAATCAATGGTGATAAGAAAACTCCAGGAAGAGGGAGAGTTTGATGAGCCTGTAACAATTTTAACCCATTTGAAGCGGAAAAGAGGATCAAAAAGTACAGAAATATTTTTTACAGCTGTTAAATCAAAACTTTACCTGCAATACCAGGACAGAATAGAAGACCATGATGATTTGGTTATTTTATTTCCTCTCTACACTATACTGTTTAATTTTTTAAAAAAAGTCTCTTCAAAAGATCCCTGTGCGGTTGTTTTCAGGCATGGCCGGTTTGCTGATATTTTAGTTGGAACAAAAAAAAGAGTTTTGTTTGCATCGCGTTGTACCGGGTTTGATGAAAGCCAGGAACAGATATCATCTCTGTGGAATATGGTTGAGCAGGATATCAGCCAGGTTGAAAAAGACAACTTGATTAAGATTGAAAAAATAATTTGCCTTAACTGGGTTGATACCTGTACAGATAAAGCCATACAAGAGCTTTCATCAAAATACTATGCCTTTAATGAAGAGCAGATCTCTTTTCAGGATACAATCTGTGATATCTCTTTTTTAAAAGCTGTCAGGATGGTGCCGGCGAGAATGGGAATCACAAAAAAAACAGGTTGGCTGCTTTATTACTCCAGACAATTTGCCCATATCGCAGCCTTTTTATTATTACTGTTTTCCTTTGGTTTTATTGCTTTTTATTTTAGCTATGCAAATAAAACAGATGTTATTGAGCAGGATATCGTCAAAGTTGAAGAGCAAATCAGCAAGATGAACAAACAGATTGCCTTAAAACCATTGAACAAAGAATTTTCTTCGGTTTTCAGTTTTGTGAATGATTTGCATCTTTATAAAAACACTCCCTCTTTTAAAACCATTATCCATGATATGGATACAGCTGTTTTTGAACCGCTCATACTGGAAAACCTTAAAATAAATTATACAGGTAAAAACGTCACAACAGAAATATACGGGGTTATACACTCTGATTTTGACTCTGCTTATAAAGGGTATCAGATATTGTTAAAGACACTGGAAAAAAAGGGTTATATTATCACAGAGAACAGTTTTAATACCCGAATTGATCAAAGTGAATTTAAATTAATTTTTTCAGGGAGTCTCCTGTGAAAAGAAAATATTATGGTATAACCAGTATAGTTGTGATTTGTGTTTCATTTGTTGTAATATTGGGATATGGAGTGTATCTTGGCAAGGGCATGGAATCAAAAACAGCTGTTTCACGCCCTGCACCCCTGCCTGATACTGCTGTTCCTGGCAAAAGCACAATGAATAAGATGAAAGTGTTGCACCAAGCTCTCTATTCTCTTGTAACCCTGTCACAAGATCCTGCCCCTTCAGGGTTAAAAATTTTTGGATATACTCCTGTAAGCCAGAAAAATAGAGTTGCAAAAAGATTTAAAAATAATTTTGATACAGGTTCTGCCCATCAGGAGTTGTTCTCATATGATCTTAGCCTGTGCTTTAGCTCAAAAACAAACAGTTTTTGTGTGATTGACAGTGTTCTTTATACAAAAAATGCACTTCTTCCAGACAATGAGAGAGTTTTGAAGATTGAGCACGATCGTGTACAAATCAGAAAAAACAGTATCAAAAAATGGATTTATCTCTCCCCAAAAGAGAAACAGGTCTTGAAAGAAAAAACCGGCATAAATGGAATGGGAAATATATGAAAAAACTTAAACACTTCATTACATTGGTTTGGATAGTTTTATTTTTTACCGGTTGCCTGCATACTGGCAATAATGCAGTCGTGGAAAAACAAGAGTCTTCTCCCGAAGTCATGAAACCCCACAATACAAAAGATTTTTTTAATGATAAACAATCTAAGGAGTCCTACAAAGAGATCTCCATGGGAGTGCTTAAGACAGAATCAAAAGCCCTTGAATCCAATGTGCAGAAAAGGCGGGAGTATCTTGAAAATAAGGCACAAAAAACCATGGATGTTGAACCTGTTCTTCCTGTGTATAATCCACTTGAAGACCATTTGGTCTCTTTTTCCATGGTGGATGAATCTTTGGAGACTATTCTTTATCTATTGGCTGATACCGTTGGCATGAACCTTATACTTGGAAAGAATTTAGAAGATAGTCAAAGAACTACCACTCTTCATTTTCAAAATGTTCCAGCAAAAATAGTGTTAGATGAATTGACCCATAGATTTGACCTCTCCTACCAGATAAACGGTAATGTCATCAGAATTAGCCCATTTGCAGAGCGCCACTATATCCTTAACTTCCTTGACACCAATGTGGAGACATCCTTTGATATAGGGGGCGATGTCCTTGGCGCCAGCAATACAGATACTATTTCCGGGCTTTCCGGCAGTGTTCGCCTTAAGGGGACAGGGGCTAAAAAAGGTAATGCCTATGACATTCTTGAAGAGATGGTCAAGAAAGTTAAATCCACTAAAGGCATCTTTTCCATTAACCGGCTGGCTGGCAGTCTTTATGTTAAAGACAAACCATCTGTGATCAAAGTAATATCAAGACTGGTGAATCATTTTAAAGAGACGCTGGCACGGCAGATCCTCATTGAAGCAAGGATAATTGAAGTTACCCTGGCAGATGGGTATGAGTATGGCATTGACTGGAGTTTGTTAAGACATGAAGCCGAGACAAATCATAAATTGACCCGGGCATCCTGGAGTCTTCAAAACGGCCTTGTTCTGTCAGGTATAAACAGCACTTTTAATTTAACTGCGGCCATCAGTGCACTTGAAGCTTTTGGTAATGTAAAAATTGTGTCAAATCCCACAATCCGGGCCCGCCATGGAAATCCTGCCATAATCAGTGTAGGCGATTCCATCTCTTACAAAAAAAGTGTAGATGTCACCAACAACCAGAATTCAAACGACGCCACTTACCAGACTGTTGAGGTGGAGGTTTCAACTGTCTTTGACGGTCTTATCCTGGGAGTTATCCCTTTTATTGAAGAGAGTGGTAAAATTAATCTTTTGATAAATCCGGTAAAAAGTGATGTGGATACAAACAGTATTGAAAACCCTGAGAGTGTTGGAAATGGAGAAAGCATATCCCTGCCAAAGGTTGGTATAAAAGAGATCAATACAACTATTTCAATGAATAATGGTGATGTGGTGGTATTAGGAGGGCTTATCAGCAAGGAACACAATAAAAGAGACCAGAACGTTCCTGTTCTATCACACATTCCTCTGTTTGGATATCTGTTTAAAAACAGGTATTTAAAGCAGGTAAGAAAAGAGCTGGTAATTATTTTAAGTGTGAATATTATTTAAAATGAGTATTCTTTTTAATAAACTAAAATTATTGAAAAAAGAGCACGGCTCTTTTGACAATGAATCTGAAAAACTGATAAAAAACAGGAATATATATAATTTCAGGCGATTTGTGTTTTCCCCTGTGGGGTCTTTTCTGATCCTCACTTTTATTGTAGTATTTGGATTTTTAAGTTTTTATTCCCTCTATCTGCTCAAAGGTTATATTAGTAAAAATAGTACAAATTCTGTTGTGACCCCTGTCACACAACAAAACTCTTCTAAAAAAGAACTTCCAGCCAGAGAGAAACAGCTGGAAAATATATCTGCGGGAAGCGTTGACAAGACAGAAATTGCCAAGAATAACCTTGAAGAGCATCCTTTCGATGAACAACTTGACATCCCAGATGCTCCAGGGGAAATTATAGCAGGCAAGCCCCGACCTGGAAAATTATTTCTTCCCTCTCAAAATGCAACACCGAAAACAATACAGGAGGTGAGTCAAATTGCCTACCTGGCCCCTTCATCTGCTCCTTTAAGCGGTAAAACTTTAGATCAATCAGGTACCACCAGGCATGATGCAGGCACAATCGTTGATGCTGACAGCCCGGCAAGGGCACCACGTGAAGCAGCAGACAACAATGTCAATGTCCAACCAATTGCAGGCATACACGATAAAACAATTAAAACCCCTGGGATTGCGCTGGTCCAAGAGAGCAAAGCGATACTTGATAGTGACCTTGACCAAAATAGTGAAAAAACTTTATCAATAAATAGTAAATCCAGAGCCGTCTCTTCTGAAGAAATCAGGTCTGAAAAAGAACGAAGGCTAAAGAGCAAAAGGATGGATTACACATCAAAAATTGCCATTTTGACCAGGCAA
>JAOZRI010000106.1 GCA_029940235.1 Desulfobacula sp.
TCAGCACGAAGCTTAAAATTTGCAATTGGTTTTTTAGCTCTTGTAATTATTGGTTTTTGACCGGCAATCAGTGCAAGTTCTGCAGCAGCGAGATCAACGATCTTGGGGTTTGTTACCGCAACACCTAACCCCATATTTAAAACGATTTTCTCTAACTTGGGAACCTGTAATACATTTGTAAAATTAAAGGTTTTAGTAAGTTGAGGAACAATCTCGTTCATATAATTCTCTTTAAGAGTTGACATTTATTATCTCCACCTTTGGTACTAAGAATCTATCTGCTGATTACATTGTTTGCAGATTCTAACCCGTTTTCCATTTTCTAATAATTTCATTGAAATTCTTGTAGGCTTTACACATGAGTTGCACATAATCATTAGATTAGAAACATGGATAGGCATATTTTTTTCCACAATACCACCCTGTGGATTTGCCTGTGTTGGCCTCTGGTTAACTTTTACAACATTTATATTTTCTATAATGACCCGGTTTGTTTTTTTAACAATCTTGAGCACTTTACCGATTTTACCCTTATCTTTACCGGTGAGCACTTTAACCTTATCATCTTTTTTAATTCTAATTTTCATTGCTTCCATAGGATATTTTCTCCAAACACGTATAGTTAAAGTACATCAGGTGCAAGAGAGACAATTTTCATAAATCTTTTTGCCCTTAATTCTCTTGCTACCGGACCAAATATACGTGTTCCAACAGGTTCCTTTGATTTTGACAAAATCACAGCAGAATTATCATCAAATCTGATCATGGATCCATCAGGTCTGGATATCTCTTTTTTAGTTCTAACAATCACTGCCTGAACAATATCACCCTTGCTTACTTTTGCATTTGGGATTGCCTCTTTAACAGAACAGGTTATGATGTCACCAATGCTGGCATATCTTCTTTTTGATCCGCCAAGGACCTTGATACAATACAATTCCTTTGCTCCGGAGTTGTCTGCCACAGTTAATCTTGTTTCACTCTGAATCATTTTTCAAACTCCTTTAATCAAACAGCTTTTTTAACGATTTCACAAACTCTGAAACGTTTTAGCTTGCTCAAAGGTCTTGTCTCAACAATTTTTACTGTATCACCAATATTACACTCATTATTCTCATCATGCGCATGGTATTTTTTGTATCTTTTGATAAATTTTTTATAAACCTTATGCTGAATAAATCTTTCAACCTGTACAACAACAGATTTATCCATTTTATCTGATACAATAAGACCTAACAACTCTCTTCTATTTTTTTGAATATCTTCCATAGTAGTATCTTTATAATTTAACTTATGTTTACATTCATCTCTTTTGATATTGTATAAAGTCTTGCAATATCTTTTTTGACATTTGAAAGTGTTGCAGTGTTTTCAAGCTGTCCCACATCATTCTGAAAACGAAGATTAAAAAGTTCTTTTTTTAGATCTGCTAATTTTTCTTTAATCTTGTCTGTTCCCAGCTCTCTTATTTCACTTGTTTTCATATCAGCTGTTCCTTTCCACAAAACGAGTTTTTAGGGAAAGCTTTCTTGCTGCAAGTTTCATGGCCTCCTGGGCAACTTTTCTTGTAACACCTTCCATCTCATAGAGAATCCTGCCTGGTTTTACCCTTGCAACCCATGCATCTGTGGCACCCTTACCTTTACCCATTCTAACTTCTGCTGGTTTTTTAGTAACAGGATGATCAGGAAAAAACCTGATCCAACTCTTACCAGCTCTCTTTGCATGTCTTGTCAAGGCAACCCTTGCTGCCTCTATCTGCCTTGCATTTATATATCCGCATTCCATGGCCTGCAGACCAAAATCACCAAAGCTCAAAGTATTGCCTCTTTGAGGTGATCCTTTTGTTCTGCCGCGAAACTGCTTGCGGAATTTAACATTTTTTGGACTAAGCATTTCTAATCTCTCCTATATGCCTTTATCTTGTGCTCTTCTATCTTGCCAGAGCTTTTTCACCTGGATTCAACACTTCACCTTTAAAAATAAAGGTTTTGATTCCAATGATTCCGTAGGTAGTTTTAGCTTCTATAAAGCCGTAATCAACATCAGCCCTCAGAGTATGAAGAGGAATCCTTCCTTCCTTATACCATTCGGTTCTTGCCATTTCAGCTCCACCAAGACGACCGGCACAAATTATTTTAATTCCTTTTGCTCCAAACCGCATGGCAGAAGAGACACTTCTTTTCATGGCTCTTCTAAATGCTATTCTTCTTTCCAATTGAAGTGCAATGTTCTCGGCAACAAGTTGAGCATCAATTTCAGGACGTCTTACTTCCTTAATGTCAATCATTACAGCAGGTTTAAGCATTTTTTCAAGTTCCTGCTTAAGAATTGCAATCTCCGAACCTTTTTTCCCGATAATAATACCAGGTCTTGCTGCAAATACTTTAAGCCGGATCTGTTTAGAAAATCGTTCTATCTCAATTTTAGAAATACCAGCATGATAGAGTTTCTTTTTCAAAAACTTTCTGACCTTAAAATCTTCTTCAACAAAAGAGGCATATTCCTTGTCTGCATACCACCTGGAATCCCATGTCTTTATAATGCCTAATCTTAAACTTGTAGGATGTACTTTCTGGCCCAAGCTATTCTCCTCCTATTGTTCGGTTTCTTCAACAATTATAGTTAAATGACTGCTTCTTTTCAAAATTCTGGATGCTCTTCCCCTGGCTCTTGGTCGGAACCGTTTCATGGAAGGGCCTTGATCAACAATTATATTTTTTACAATTAGTTTATCAACATCAAGTTCATTATTATGTTCAGCATTTGATATTGCTGACTGCAGGGTTTTATAAATAATTCCGGCAGCTTTAAGCGGCATGAATTTTAAAAGCGTCAATGCCTGTTCTGCATTTTTGCCTTTAACCTGAGCTATTGGCAATCTGAGCTTCAATGGTGAAATTCTTGTATATCTTGTAGTTGCTTTAACTTCCATATCAATATCCTTTAATGATGCAAGAAATTATCTCTTGGATCTTTTATCTCCTGCATGTCCCCAGAATGTTCGAGTTGGCGAGAATTCACCAAGTTTATGTCCCACCATATTTTCTGAAACAAAAACCGGTATAAATTTTCTACCATTGTGAACAGCCAGCGTAGTACCGACCATTTCCGGAAAAATTGTTGATCGTCGCGACCATGTCTTTATCACTCTGTTACTTTTGGATTTATTTGCACCCAATATTTTCTTCAATAGCTGGGGTGCGATATATGGTCCTTTTTTTAATGATCTTGGCATCTTTATCACCTATTTATTTTTTTACTTACTTATTCTTTCTTTTGGATCTTCTTTTAATGATGTACTGGTCAGTTCTGGCAGATTTTCTTGTCTTTTTACCTTTGGTCTGCACACCCCAGGGTGTACATGGCTGCCTGCCTCCTGAAGATCTACCTTCACCGCCGCCCATTGGATGATCAACAGGATTCATTGCAACTCCCCTGACAGAGGGGCGTCGCCCCATCCATCTAGTTCTGCCTGCTTTTCCTATTTTAACATCAGCGTGTTTCTCATTTCCAACTCTACCAATGGTTGCCTTACATTTGAGATGAATCATCCTTACTTCACCTGAAGGCAGAAGAACCTGGGCATAATTATTTTCTTTTGCCATGAGCCGGGCATAGCCTCCCGCACTTCTGACAATCTGACCGCCCTTGTTCTGTTTTAATTCAATATTATGAATTCTGGTACCAGTGGGAATATTTTCAAGGGTTGTGCAATTACCAGGTTTTATATCAGCCTGACTTCCTGTTTCCAGAATATCACCGACTTTTACATCCAGTGGAGCCAGAATATATCTTTTTTCACCATCAGCATAAACCAACAGAGCCAATCTTGAACTCCTGTTAGGATCATACTCAATGGCAGACACCTTTGCAGGAATACCATCTTTATCTCTTTTAAAATCAATAATACGATACTTCTTTTTTGCTCCGCCACCTCTATGCCTTGAAGTAATTCTTCCATAAGAATTTCTTCCTGCATGTTTATTTAACTTTTTAGTCAAACGTCTTTCAGGTTTAGTTTTGGTAATTTCTTCAAAAGAAAGGTATTCCTGAGAACGTCGTCCTGGAGATGTCGGTTTTGTTTTAATTATTGTTGACATATATATACCTCTTTTTAAACACCTTCAAAAAAATCGATTCTCTGTCCTGGCATAAGTGTAACTATTGCTTTTTTCCAGTCTTTTCTTTTGCCAATAATTCTGCCACGCTGTTTTACTTTTCCCTTTACCTGTATAGTTCTGACCTGTTTTACTCTGGTATTGAAATTTTTTTCAACAGCATCTTTGATTTCAACCCGGTTGGCATTTCTGTCAACCTTAAATGTCACCTGGTTGTCAATCTCTTTTTGAAGAGTTGTTTTTTCTGTGACCAAGGGTCCACGAATTATGTCATATTGTTTCATTTTAACACAACCTCCCTTCTATATTTTTAATAGTTGACTCAACAAGAAGAAGGTTTTTAAACTTTAAAATATCATAAACGTTTAGGCCCTCGGTTTTTATTACTTTAACATCTGGAATGTTACGAGAAGAGAGCAAAAGATTTGTATCTTCAGCATCGGATACAATCAACAGATCAGAAAGATCCAGAGAATTGAGTACATTGACAAATTCTTTGGTCTTAATTGCTTGGAGCTTAAAATCATCTATAACATAAATGGTTTTATCTTCGAGTTTGGAACTTAATGCCATTTTTAACGCAAGCTTTCTCACTTTTTTAGGCACTTTAATTGCAAAAGACCTTGGTGATGGGCCAAAAATAACACCGCCACCCTTTCTTAAAGGTGATTTTACAGAACCTGCACGGGCATTACCAGTTCCCTTTTGTCTGAAAAGTTTTTTTGTACTGCCTCTCACCATACCCCTTGTTTTACACGCAGCAGTCCCTGCTCGCTTTGCTGCGAGTTGGGAACGAACAACCTGGTGAAGAACACTTTTCTTAATGGGTGTGTTGAAAATCTGATCAGGCAGTTGTGTTTCAGACACTTTTTCACCTGAACTGTTTAGTACATCTACAGCAGCCATATTCTTCCTCATAAATTTTGATCGACTGTGCATCACTGCAAAATTGCAATACCCACAGCCGCATTCTATTCTAATATTTATTGGTGAGTGATGGAATTTAAATAAAGAGTTTATGAATTTTTAATATCTCACACTTCATTCTCACACCTCACACCTGATACCTATTTTATCACTTTACTTACTTCCAATATTCCAGTCTTAAAACCAGGTACTGCACCTTTAACCAGCAGAAGATTATCTTCATGCTTTATATCTATAATTGTAAGATTTTTCACAGTCACTCTATCGGTTCCCATATGCCCGGGCAGTTTTTTACCCTTGAAAACCTTTCCAGGCCAGGCACTGTTTCCAATTGACCCTGGTTTTCTGTGATTTCTGCTACCATGTGTTTCAGGTCCACGGCTGAAACCATGCCTTTTAATCGTTCCCTGAAACCCGCGCCCCTTTGAAATTCCTGAGATATTCACTTTATCTCCAATGGAAAACATATCAATTGAAAGGATTACACCTGATTCAACATCTTCTAAGTCATCTGTTCTAAACTCTCTTAAAACGCGAAGACCTTTATCAGTTGTCTTTTTCAAATGCCCTGCAATGGGTTTAGTTAGTTTTTCAACTTTTTTCTCATCAAAACCAAGCTGAAGAGCATTATACCCATCTGACTCTTTAGTCTTAATCTGGGTAACAACACAGGGACCTGCCTGAACAACTGTCACAGGAATAAGTTTCCCTTCTGCGGAAAACACATTGGTCATTCCGATTTTTTTTCCAAGTAATGCACTCATAATTTATTCTCGTTATTGACCTATAATTTAATTTCCACATCCACACCCGGCGAAAGATCAAGCTTCATTAGCGCATCAACTGTCTGCTGGGTTGGTTCAAGAATATCCATCATTCTTTTATGCGTTCTGATTTCAAATTGTTCCCGTGATTTTTTATTAACATGGGGAGAACGCAATACAGTAAATTTATTTATCCGCGTAGGAAGTGGGACTGGCCCTACAATTCTTGCTCCAGTCTTCCTGGCAGTATCAACAATATCCACTGAAGATTGATCAAGAAGCTTATGATCATATGCTTTAAGCCTGATCCTGATTTTAGTTTTCAACATGATAGATCGTCTTCCTATGTTTACTCTATAATTTCACCGATAACACCGGCACCAACAGTACGTCCACCTTCTCGAATTGCAAACCTGAGCTCTTTTTCCATTGCTATTGGATTTATCAGCTCTACATTTATGGTTGCATTATCTCCAGGCATGATCATCTCCACGCCTTCTTCAAGGGTCAATATACCTGTTATATCTGTTGTTCTAAAAAAGAACTGGGGTCTGTAACCACTGAAAAATGGTGTGTGACGACCACCCTCTTCTTTACTCAATGCATACATCTCTGCTTTAAATTTTGTATGGGGGGTTATGGAACCTGGCTTTGATACAACCTGACCTCTCTCTACTTCGTCACGTTTTGTTCCCCTAAGAAGAAGACCTACATTATCTCCGGCCTGGCCTTCATCAAGAAGTTTTCTAAACATCTCAACTCCGGTACAGGTTGTTTTGGCTGTCTCTCTGATACCTACAATCTCTACTTCTTCACCGGTTTTAACAATACCACGATCAATTCTTCCGGTTACAACAGTTCCACGTCCTGAAATGCTGAACACGTCCTCTATGGGCATAAGAAATGGTTTGGCTGTGTCTCTTTCAGGTTCTGGTACGTAAGAGTCAAGTATATCAAGAAGCTCAAAAATTGGTTTGGCATCTTCACATTCAAGACCCTCGCATTCAAGGGCCTTAAGCGCACTGCCTTTAATGATTGGAACATCTGTAAATTCATAGCTTTCAAGAAGCTCCTGCAATTCCATCTCAACAAGTTCTATCAACTCTTCATCATCTACCATGTCACATTTATTTAAAAACACAACTATTTTTGGTACACCAACCTGACGGGCAAGAAGGATATGCTCTCTTGTCTGGGGCATGGGACCATCATCTGCACTTACAACCAATACAGCTCCATCCATCTGGGCTGCACCTGTTATCATGTTTTTAATATAGTCAGCATGGCCCGGGCAATCCACATGGGCATAATGACGGTTGTCTGTCTCATACTCTACATGGGCTGTTGCTATTGTTATACCACGCTCTCTCTCTTCTGGCGCTTTGTCTATCTCATCAAAGGGAACATAGTCAGCATGGCCTTTCATGCCCGCAAGCTTTGTAATAGCTGCTGTAAGCGTAGTCTTCCCATGATCTATATGACCTATTGTTCCTATGTTCACATGCGGCTT
>JAOZRI010000107.1 GCA_029940235.1 Desulfobacula sp.
TGCTTCGTTGCTTCAAATTTTTGCAATCCTCATGTACTTATAGTACACTCCGGTTACAAAAATTCTTGCGCCTCACATATGGGCAACTTGTGAGCATACGCTCCTCTGCGAGCCCATCCAAACATTGTAAGGTAGCGGATAAAATAAAAAAGAGAGGGAAAAAAGTGAGCACAGATGTATTCCACGGCACAACAATCCTTGCTGTAAGGCAGGACAAAAAGATAGTTGTTGCAGGAGATGGTCAGGTGACCCTGGGCAATATTGTTACAAAACACAGGGCAAGAAAAGTCAGAAGAATTTATAATGACAAGATTATTACAGGCTTTGCAGGAGCCACTGCAGATGCTTTGACCCTGTCTGAGAAACTTGAAGAAAAACTTGAACGATATAATGGAAGTTTGACAAGAGCCTGTGTTGAACTTGCAAGGGAGTGGAGAACAGATAAATATCTGCGCCGTCTTGAAGCCATGATGATTGCAGCAGATATGGATAATACTTATCTGTTATCCGGCAATGGAGATGTAATTGAGCCGGATGAAGGAATAATAAGTATTGGTTCAGGTAGTACTGCTGCCCAGGCCGCAGCTGTTGCCATGCTGGAAAACACTGATTTTGAACCAAAGCAGATTGTTGAAAAAGCCATGAAAATTGCAGCTGATTTGTGTATTTATACCAATCATCATATAACTGTGGAAGAGATAATAAAAGAATGAAAGATTTAAAACCAGTCGAGATTGTAACAGAGTTAGACAAATATATAATTGGCCAGAAAGATGCCAAAAAATCAGTTGCCATTGCTCTTCGAAACAGATGGAGAAGGCGACAGCTTGATAAGGACCTTCAAGAGGAGATTGCTCCTAAAAATATTATATTGATAGGCCCGACCGGAGTTGGTAAAACAGAGATTGCAAGAAGGCTTGCAAATTTAACTGATTCCCCTTTTTATAAGGTTGAGGCCTCAAAATTTACTGAGGTTGGATATGTTGGAAGAGATGTTGAATCCATGATAAGAGATATTGTGGAATTGACAGTGAACCGCTTAAAGGCAAGACAGCAGGATGAAGTTCAGGAAAAAGCTGCAAAGATTGCTGAAGAGAGAATTCTGGATCTTTTACTGCCGCCCCAGAAATCCAAAGAAGTGAAACATGATTCTGAAAATGATCAGGACACTCAAACTCTTGAAGAAGCAGAACCTGTCCCCTCAACCAGGGAAAAACTCAGAAAAATGCTTAACAGCGGCAAACTTGATTTAAGGCAGATTGACCTTGAAGTTGCTGATAAATCTTCCCCCATGGTTGAGATTTTTTCCAATACTGGAATTGAAGAGATGGGCATTGATATAAAGGGTATGCTGGGAAATATGATGCCCAAAAATACCAAGCAGCGCAAGGTAAAGGTTAAAGAGGCCATAAAACTTCTTACACAGGAAGAGGCATCACATCTTGTTGATATGGAAAAGGTAAAGAGCGATGCCATTAATATGGTGGAACAGTCCGGGATTATCTTTATTGATGAAATAGATAAAATAGCCGGTAAAGATTCAAGCCACGGACCTGAAGTATCAAAAGAGGGTGTACAGAGGGATCTTCTGCCCATTGTTGAAGGAAGCTCTGTGCCGACAAAATATGGAATTGTAAAAACCGACCATATTCTGTTCATAGCTTCAGGTGCATTCCATGTATCAAAACCTTCTGATCTTGTTCCTGAACTTCAGGGAAGGTTCCCCATAAGAGAAGAGTTACACTCCCTTGGAGCCCATGAATTTACAAGGATTTTAACAGAACCTAAAAATGCACTTGTCCTCCAGTATATTGCGCTTCTCAGAACCGATGGAGTGGATATTGAATTTACTGATGATGCTGTAGAAAAAATTGCCGATATTGCTGTGGAGGTAAACTCAACCACAGAAAATATCGGTGCAAGAAGACTTCATACTCTCATGGAAAAACTTCTTGAAGAGATTCTTTTTAAAGCCCCGGATATTGAGGAAAAACATATTGTCATTGATGCTGCCTTTGTTGAAAAGCAGTTGATGAACATTGTTAAAAATGAAGATCTGTCAAGGTATATCCTATGAAAACAAATGTTGCCAACATACTTATTGAGGCATTGCCCTATATTAAAAGTTTTTCCGGCAAGACCATTGTGATCAAATATGGCGGTCATGCCATGAAAGATGAAAAACTTAAAAAAGATTTTGCCAATGATATCACTTTATTAAAGTATATTGGATTAAACCCTGTTGTTGTGCATGGTGGGGGGCCCCAGATTAATAAGGTTCTCGATGCCATGGGCATTACCTCAAAATTTATCAGGGGCATGAGATATACAGATGGTGAAACCATGGATGTTGTTGAAATGGTTCTTGGTGGTAAAGTCAATAAGGATATTGTTGCCCGCATTAATCGACAGGGCGGAAAAGCCGTGGGACTTACCGGTAAAGACGGTATGTTGATTACAGCAAAAAAAATGACTATTTACCACCAGGAAGATGAAAATAAACCGCCTGAAATTATTGATCCGGGTATGGTGGGAGAAGTCTCTAATATTAATCCTGATATTATTTATACTTTGATAGAAAAAGGATTTATTCCCATTATTGCACCGGTGGGTATTGGAGAAAATGGTGAAACATACAATATTAATGCTGATCTTGTTGCATCCAAGATAGCAGCAGCCTTAAATGCCGAGCGTCTTATGCTTGTCACGGATGTGGATGGGGTTCTTGATGTTGACAGCAGGCTTATCTCTTCCATCAATGCAGAAGCTATAAAAAAGATGATTAAACTTGAAGGCATTAAAGGTGGAATGATTCCCAAGGTTGAATGTGCTTTGGATGCACTGAATAATGGCGTGACAAAATCCCATATTATTAATGGTAAATTATCCCATGCAGTATTGCTTGAACTGTTTACTGATTCCGGGATTGGAACCCAGGTTTTTGTGGAGTAAATTATGAATTCAATAAAAAAAACAGAAAATTTTGTATTTCAAACCTATCTTCGACAGGGCAAAGCATTTGTTAAAGGAGAGGGAGTATTTCTCTGGGATGAGGACGGTAAAAAATATACAGACTTTCTATCTGGTATTGCTGTCTGCAGTCTTGGGCACTGTCACCCGAAAATTACGCAGGCAATAAGTAAACAGGCTTCAACACTTATCCATGTGTCCAACCTTTTTTATACTGAACCCCAGGCAGAGCTTGCATCAAAACTATGTGAAAAAAGCTTTGCTGACAGGGTGTTTTTTGCAAACTCAGGGGCAGAAGCCAATGAAGCTGCAATCAAACTTGCCAGAAGGTATTTTCAAAAAAAAGGTGAGAACAGCAGGTTTAAAATCATTACCATGGAGCAGTCTTTCCATGGACGTACCATGGCAACTTTGTCAGCCACGGGCCAGGATAAAATTAAAGATGGGTTCTATCCACTGCTTAAAGGATTTTCCCATGTTCCCTTTAATGATATTAAAGCATTGGAAAAGCAAATTGATGCAACTGTTTGTGCTGTAATGCTTGAACCGCTTCAGGGTGAAGGAGGTATTATTGCTGCTGATCCTGAATATCTTAAAGCTGTCAGGCAGCTTTGTGATAAAACAGGAACACTGTTGATTTTTGATGAAATTCAGTGCGGCATGGGAAGATGTGGAACCCTTTTCGCCCATGAGATGTACAATATAACACCGGATATCATGACTCTTGCCAAAGCCCTTGGCAATGGTTTACCCATAGGAGCCATGCTGGCAACCGGAGATGCAGCCACTGGATTTGATTATGGAAGTCATGCCACAACCTTTGGAGGAACACCCCTTGCCACAGCCGCTGCATTGGAAGTTGTAAACATTATCAGTGAGCCATCGTTTCTTGAGCAGGTTTGTGCCAGAGGTCAATATTTTAAAGAGCAGTTAGAAAAGCTTAAGAATAAGCATGCAAGAGCCGTGGGTATAAGGGGAAAAGGATTATTGCTTGGACTGGAATTAAGCTTAGAAGCAGACAGGAATGCTGCTTTTTTTGTGGAGCAACTGTTTAAAAAAGGCTTTATAATAAATGGAATCCAGGATAAAATATTAAGATTTGCACCACCCCTGATTATTGAAAATCAAGAAATTGACAGGCTGATATCTGCCTTAGACAGCCTTTTATAACACAGGAGAAAACAGGCTGACATGGATAAAAACAGCAAAAATAGCAACAGGGAAAATAAAAAGCTCTGGGGCGGAAGATTTTCCGAAGAAACAAACAAACTGGTTGAGGAATTTAATGCATCCATTGATGTGGACAAACGCCTTTATGACAGTGATATTGAAGGATCCATTGCACATCTGAAAATGATGGCAAATCAATCCATTATTACCCAGGATGAAGCCGGGACTCTTATCAAAGGGCTTGGTAAAGTAAAAGAGCAGATTGAGAACAGTGAAATGCAGTTTTCAGCAAGCCTTGAAGATATTCACATGCATATAGAAGATGCCCTTGGCAAAGTTTCCGGTGATGTTGCAAAGAAACTGCATACTGCAAGAAGCCGAAATGACCAGGTAGCTCTCGATGTCAGGATTTATCTGAAAAAAGAGACAAAGCTTGTAATTGATCTTTTGTATGGATTCCAGAAATCTCTTGTTAAAATGGCAGACAGCCATCTTGATGTAATAATGCCTGGATACACCCATCTTCAGAGAGCCCAGCCAGTATTATTTTCTCACCATCTTCTGGCATATTATGAGATGTTTAAACGGGATATTCAAAGATTTAAGGAGTGCTTTAAAAGAATTGATGTCATGCCTTTAGGTGCTGCTGCCCTGGCCGGTACGACTTA
The DNA here is from genome assembly GCA_029940235.1 of Desulfobacula sp. GTDB lineage: Bacteria > Desulfobacterota > Desulfobacteria > Desulfobacterales > Desulfobacteraceae > Desulfobacula. Next base: position 4,809 of record JAOZRI010000107.1, read on the forward strand.
TCCTTTAAATCGTGAATTTACAAAAGAGGTACTCTCTTTTTCCAAGGTGTCAGACAACAGTATTGATTCTGTATCAGACAGGGATTTTGTAATAGAATTTATCTCGCATTCTTCCATTGCCATGATTCATTTTTCAAGGCTTTGTGAAGAGCTGATTTTATGGTCGTCTTCAGAATTTTCCTTTATCACGATTTCAGATGCCTTTACCACGGGATCAAGTATCATGCCCCAGAAAAAGAACCCTGATGTGGCAGAGCTTGTCAGGGGTAAAACCGGCAGAGTTGTGGGCAATCTTGTCTCTATTCTCACCTTGATGAAATCTTTACCCCTTGCATATAATAAAGATATGCAGGAAGACAAGGAACCTCTGTTTGATACGGTTGATACCCTTAAAATCTGCACAGAAGTGTATACAAGGATGTTCGAAAATATAAAAGTTCATAAAAAAAGAATGTATAAAGCCTGTTCTACAGGTTTTTTAAATGCAACAGATCTTGCTGACTATCTTGTGTCAAAGGGCATGGCTTTCAGGCAGGCACATGGAGTTGCAGGACAGGCCGTTGCTTTTGCATTAAAGCTTGGAAAAGAGCTCGATGATTTGAGCATTGAAGAGTTTCAAAGCTTAAGTGATTTAATAGGCCAGGATGTCTATGAATTTCTTACAATTGAAAAAATGATTTCAAGACGGATTTCTTATGGGGGAACTGGTTTTGACAGTGTTAAACAGGCAGTGCAAAAAGCCATGAAGGAGCTGGATCTTAAATGAGATATAAAAAAATATTATTACTGGCTTTACTGGCACTGTCCATTAATCTCTTTTTCATTTTCTCAGGATGTGGAAAAAAAGGGCCGCCATTGCCTCCGAAAATAAAAGGATGGATGATAGCAGCTCCTTTTGATTTAAAACATACCCTGGATCAAGACATAATCACACTCTCCTGGAACCATGAAATTGATAAAGAGACAGCTGTAATCAAGCCGGAAGGATTTGAAATCCATATGGCAAAAAAAACATATGAAGAGTGTGCAGGATGTCCTTTTAAATTTAATAAGATTGGATCTGTTTCAATGCCTGCCATGGAATTTGTTTTTAAAGTGCAGAAAGGGTTTAAATACTATTTAAGAATCCAGGCTGCAGGGGAAGACAATACAAAAAGTGAATACTCAAAAACTATTCAGATTGAAAATTAGTAAGGAATGAGGTGTGAGTGTTGAGAAGTAAGGTATTTACAGCTTACCTGAGTATTGGGTCAAATGTTGGAGACAAAAAAAAGAATCTTGATGATGCCATAGATCTTTTGGGCAGGCATGATAAAATTGATGTGGTTAAAGTATCACCTTTTTATAAGACCCAGCCACAAAATTATTTAAACCAGGATTGGTTTGTAAATGCAGCCTTAAAAATTGAGACAAAATTAAATCCTCACAAATTGCTTGATGCCATAAAAGTATTGGAAAACAGGTTAGATAAAAATGGAAAATCTTTCAGATTCGGCCCAAGAATCATTGATCTCGACATTATTTATTATGAAAATCTGATTTTAAAAACAGATCTGCTTGAAATTCCACATCCAAGAATGCATGAAAGGTGTTTTGTATTGACGCCAATTTGTGATATAGGAGCTCATGAAATACATCCGGTCTTAAAGCTGAGATCAGATGAATTATTAAAAAAAATAGAAAAAATAGAAACCCAGAAGGTTATTCTTCTAAACAAATTAAATTAAAATATCAGGAGGCTTAAATTGAAGTTTTTTATAGATACTGCCAATATTGATGAGATTAAAGATGCAAATAATATGGGCATGGTTGACGGCGTAACAACAAACCCGTCTTTAATTGCAAGGGAAGATGGTGAATTTAAACAGATTATCACAGATATCTGCAAAATTGTAAAAGGCCCTGTCAGCGCAGAAGTCATCAGCCTGGAATATGATGGTATGGTAAAAGAAGCTCTGGAGCTTGCACAAATAGCAGAGAATATTACCGTTAAGATTCCAATGACTGTTGAAGGATTAAAAGCTGTTAAAACTCTTTCTGACAAGAAAATTAAAACAAATGTAACATTGGTTTTTTCAGCTCTTCAGGCATTAATGGCTGCAAAAGCAGGAGCCACATTTGTAAGTCCGTTTGTGGGCAGACTTGATGACCTTGCACAGGAAGGCATGGGATTAATTGAAGAGATTGCCCAGATATATGCAAACTATGATTTTGACACCCAGATTATTGTGGCAAGCGTTAGAAGCCCTCTCCATGTTCTGGACTCTGCTCTTCTTGGGGCTGATGTTGCCACCATTCCATATGGCGTGTTGAAAAAACTTGCATCCCATCACATGACAGATAAAGGAATTGATGCCTTTATGGCAGACTGGAATAAAAAGAACGGATAATTGGTAATTTAATATTGACAAATTAAGCATTCAAGTATATAAGTCTTTTTTGTTTGTTGAGCGGGAGTAACTCAGTGGTAGAGTGCGACCTTGCCAAGGTCGAAGTCGCGGG
>JAOZRI010000108.1 GCA_029940235.1 Desulfobacula sp.
TCAGGGCTTTGATTGTATCCAATCTTGTTACCATACATCAGAAAACAGGAATTGGAAGATTGTCGGCATATTGCGGAGCTGTCAGCGCCGGAGTTGGTGCCGGTGCAGGGATTTCCTGGCTGCATGGTGGCAGGTTTGCTCAAATTTCTCACACAATAGTTAATGCCCTTGCAATAGTATCCGGGATTATATGTGATGGTGCCAAACCTTCATGTGCCGGCAAAATTGCCTCTTCTGTTGAAGCAGGCATTTTGGGATTTTATATGTACCAGAAAGGTCAGCAGTTTTACGGCGGGGACGGGATTGTTAAAAAAGGTGTTGAAAATACAATTGCAAACATCGGCAGGCTTGGCCGCGATGGAATGCGGGAAACAGATAAAGAGATAATTCGCATAATGTTGGAAGAGTGATGCAAAATAAAATCAAAGTAATTCTTTTAATGGCTGTTACTGCAGATGGTATGATTGCAAGGAATGCAAACCATGCAGTAAACTGGACAGGTAGAGAAGATAAGAAATATTTTGTCCATATCACGAAACAAGCCGGGGTCATGATCATGGGCTCTAAAACATTTGATATGATAGGCAAGGCCCTGCCGGGACGTCAAAATATTGTTATGACAAGGGATAAAACAAGAAAAAGCCATGATAAAGATTTAATTTTTACTGACAACCCTCCAAGCTTAATATTACAAAACCTGCATGCTCAAGATTTTCAATCAGCAGTGCTTATTGGCGGTTCCATTGTAAATACACTGTTTTTACAAGAAAATTTAATAGATGAGATCCATGTTACAATCGTTCCAATGATTTTTGGTCAGGGTTTGTCCCTGTTTGGCAAATTCTTTGATACAAAACTGGAATTGATCAATATGGGAGAGCTTGGCAATGGCCATGTTTTGTTGCAATACCAGGTTAAAAAATAAAATTGCCTGATCAAAACAGTATCCATGTCTGGCGCAGGACAATACAAATAGCAATCGCTGTTTTTTTTATTCTGGTTCCTCTTTTAAATGCCAATGGTTTCAAGTTTGTCTGGGGTAATTTTTTAAATATGCATATTGGCAGTTTGATATTTTCAGATCCCCTTGCGGTTTTACAGGTGATAGTTAACAATCGGTATATTCCGCCAGGACTTCTGATGGGTGCTGGGCTGGTTTTGGCCATTGCTTTTATTATGGGAACTATCTTCTGCTCCTGGATATGTCCCTTTGGATTATTATCAGAATTGATTAACAGGTTTGCTTTCAGGTTCAGGCCAAAAAAGATTATCAAACTCAAAATTGTGAAAAATGCCTTTGCAGTCAAGGCAGTAATTTTTTTTGTCGGTTTTTTTATGGCCGTCATAATTTTTGGTTCATCAATTTTAAATCAGATATCTCTTCCCTTTCAATATTCAAATATCTTTCAATACCTGTTTATGCAAAAATATCTGTTTGGAGCAGTCTGGTTGTTAATGGTGATTTTGGTAGCTGAATTTATTTTTTGCAAACGCGTGTGGTGCCGATGGATTTGCCCTCAATCTGTTCTTGTGGCACTTGCAGGCCAGTGTAACCCCTTTGGACTAAAGATACTTTTTACAAAAAAAAAATGTATTTCAAACAAGGCATCGCCTCCATGCCAAAAAGCCTGTTCCCTTGACCTGGATCCCAGGAACTTGAATTTTCAAAGCCGGCTACAATGTACGAATTGCGGGGATTGTATAGATGCCTGTAGAAAAACAGGCAAAGCACTTGATTTTGGTTTTCTCAAAAGTGGTTAAACTTGTTTTGATATTTTGAAATACCCTAATTTTGAAACACCCTGTTGACTTTAAGAGGGAATTAATAGAAAATTGCAGGGTATTTCAACAGATAAGTTCAGGAGAAGCTTGTATGGATGATAAAAAAAAGAAAAAGAATATTTTTATAAGATTTTTGGAGTGGCTTGAAACGGCTAATAAAAAGGCTGTGGAAAGGGGTTTATGTGGATCATGAGTCCCAATAAAAAAAAAATAAACCTGCCTGTAAGGCGGGTAAATCAAATAAAAAAATTAAAGTTTTAATATTATGAGTGATGCAAAGATAAAAGAGCTGTTGCAGAAGATCAATTTTATTGAGACTGATATGGAAATGCAAAAGCAAATTCTATTTTCAATACCGTCAGATCATAACGAAGATATTGAAACGCTTGTTACTAAAATAGCAGATTTAAAGCAGCAGATTATAGATTTAAGGCAGGCAATAAAAAAAATAGATCAAGGCGAATATGATAAAATTATTGCCATTGAAAATGGAACAAAAAAATTCCAGGAACTTTCCAAAGATAAAAAATATATCCAGGTAAATACCTTAAATGAATCAGGTGAGTGTTTTATCACGTTAAATGATGGAACCCGTATAAACTGCCTTGTTACAGCAAAAGAAGAGAATGGGAACTGGACGGTTCTAACCCTTGAGGGAGATGCAAAAGAGTATCCCCATGGAATAATACAATAGAAGTTGAGCGGCTTTTCTAAATCTTAGAAATTTGCCGGAATTTTGCAGACTGGTATTGATTCCATCTTATGTTTATTGGCAAGGTGAAAATTTTGATAAATAGAAATCACCTTTGCCTGCCTCTCATTTAAAGGCTCTCTGGAGAGAGAATCAAGATATTCCATGGCCCACTCCAACTCTTTGTAGGTAGCACCAATTTGGCTTTCATCACTTCTATTGTCTTCCCACAGTCCATCTGTGGGCGCAGCCAGTAAAATATCTTCAATAATTCCTAAATCTTTACCAAGGCTGTAAACTTCTGTTTTTGTAAGATCAGCAATGGGAGAGATGTCCACACCACCATCTCCATATTTGGTATAAAAACCCACTCCAAAATCTTCAACTCTATTGCCGGTTCCTGTTACAAGCATTTTATGGCTGGATGCAAAGGCGTATAAAGTGAGCATGCGAAGCCTGGATCTTGTATTGGCCATTGTCATACCGTCTTGAATATAGTCAGGAAAGCTTAATTTTATCTCATCAAAAACAGCAGACAACTCCATATCAATATTTTGGACATTAGTATAGCGTTCTTTAAGCCATGCAATATGATCACAAGATCTTGCAACCTGATCTTTGGCCTGATAAATCGGCATATTCAACGCAAGGACCGGCCTACCTGTTTTTGCACATAGAGATGATGTAACAGCAGAATCAATTCCACCTGAAATACCAATAATAAAACCTTTTAACTTTGATTTATCAAGGTAGTTGTCAAGCCATTTAACAATATGATCAATTATTTGTTGTGTTTGCATGGTCTTTTATCATGTTTATTTCAAGTTTGGGTGCAGGTATGGTAAATATTAGAGTTTTACCAAAGGAAAATAGATTATAAATGTACTGCCTTTGTCAGGCGTACTTGAGACTTTGATAAATCCATTCATTTTTTTAACAATACCATGTACAGTGGCAAGCCCCATTCCTGTACCTCTTCCCTTTTCCCTGGTTGTGAAAAATGGATCAAAAATCTGTTTTATCAATTTTTTCTCCATTCCTTTGCCTGTATCTGAAATTGAAAGGCATACATAGGAACCTGGTTTCATATCAGGATCTATCAGTCCATGCTGATCAAATATTTTTTCTTTTAAACTTAATTTGATCTGCCCACCCTTTTTCCCCATGGCATGGGATGCATTGGCCGCAAGGTTCATAACTATTTGATGGATTTGTGTGGAGTCAGCTTTTACAAGGCCGCAACTCTTACTGATATGCTGCTCTATCTCTATTTTTGAAGGCATTGCAGATCTGATAAAACTTAAAGCCTCCTTGACTACTGTCTGTAACTTCATTGTTCGAAGTTCAATGGTGTCCTGGCGGGAAAAGATAAGAATTTGTTTTACCAGATCTCTTGCTCTGATTGCACTTTTGTAAATTTTTTGCAGCCTGTCGTGTATGGGGCTCTCTTCTGCTGTATCCATTAATAGTATTTCTGTATTGGCCATGATGGGAAATAAAATATTATTAAAATCGTGGGCAATACCACCTGCCAGGGTTCCAATGGCTTCCATCTTTTGAGCATGTTGAAGCTGATTTTCAAGTTTTTTTCTGTCTGAAATGTTTTTTAAATTAACAACAAGCCCGTTATTGATTCCTTTAGCATCCTTGATAATTGCAGCACTCAGAAAAATATCAATGACCTCACCCTGCTTGGATAATCTTTTGGTTTCAAAACGAACAGGATGTCCAGTGGTATAAATCTCTTTTATCTTATTTTGAGCTAATTCTTCCTGATCTTTGGGAACAAATGGAATGCGTTTACCCTGCAGCTCTTTTAATGTCCATCCAAAGGTCTCAACAAAAGCATCATTTAAATATAATGGATATCCTTTGGCATTATATACAGCCACAGGATCAGGGTTGGCTCCGAAAATAGCTTTTAACCTCTCTTTACTCTCTTTTAAAGCTTTCTCAGCTTCGCTGCGCTGTGTGACATCTGTGAGCACGGAAATGGTTTGATCATTTAAAAAGGTGGATCGAAATTCTATCTGTTTTGACTGGCCATTTTTACACTGTATTTTAAATTCCCGGGTATTCCCCATGCCAAGTTTTTTATTGTCGTTTTCCCAGGTTTGTGCAATCTGTTTTTTATAGTTTTTATCTGGGTAGGCTTTTTCAAACCATATTTTTTTATTGGGGATATCTTTAAGGGTATAACCTGTAAGTTTTGTAAAATAGGCATTGATATGAATATATTGACCACTGTTGTCAATTAAGGCAATTCCATGGGGATTGCTTTCAATAATCTCGGATAGAGTATTGGTTTTATCCTTTAATTTTTCTACTTCCTGTTCCAACTCTTCATAGGTTGGTTTGCTATGCATTGTAATGAATATCCTTAAAATTTAATAAAAGTCTTTCATACAAGTGTTATTGCTTGATATTTATATTGAATACTTGCCTTTGTCAAATTTCCTTTTTTTATTCATGTTGCGCATTGATCAACATGATCTGCCGCATGGAGGTTATTTTGAAACATGATTTCAAAAATATTTTCAAGGATCTTGTCTGCTGTCTGGGCATTAAGAGTGCACCCACCAGCACCGGCATGTCCACCGCCGCCATATTTTGCAAGAAGATTGCCAATGTTAACATTACACGCTTTTTGGAAAATGTTGTGACCAATACTGAGCAATATATTTTTATGTTCAGGCCCGTCAAATCTCAATTTTATGCTGGCAATGGCTTCAGGAAAAAGAGAATAGGTCAAAAAACGATTGCCTTCTGGTATAGTATCAAGTGGCCTGAAATCTGTAATGGATATTTTATTAATGACTTTTGTATGGGTGAGCAGATGTTTTTCAAAGGCTGTGTTTTCCTTTATCACCTTGTAACAACGCTTTTTCACCTCTGGATCTGCAATAACATGATCAATATTTTTTTTCATCAAAAGATCAACCAACCTATTCCAATAGTCAATATCCTTATATTCATGGTTTTGAATGGTCATGGAGAGTAAAATATAGGGATAATTTTCAGGGTACCTAACCTGATCAATATTCAAATCAGCCGCATCAATAATATCTGTATTTAAAACCAGTTCATCATACTTATCATCTAACCTATTTTTCTCTTTATAATATTTATAAATAACTCCAGCAGCAGAAGGGGCAATTTCAAATACTCCTGTAAAGTCCCTGTTCGGCTTATTGGAGATATGGTGATCAAACCACATACCACATTCAGGAGAGTATGGAAGATTGGCCATTATGTCATTGTCAAATATTTCAGCCTGACCCTTCTGGATTTCATTGGGTTCAACCCATAAAATATCTGTATCAATATTTTCAGCCATGCGCAGCAACACAGCACATACAATCCCATCAAAATCGGGTCTTGTAACTATTCTCATGGTTTATACCTTTAAAATAAATATAATTATTTTTAGTTTAACAACGAATTCAATGACCTTTAATTATACCTATAAAATGAGGATAGAACAAGAAAATAAAAGAAAAAATTTTGACAGAACTTTTCAACGTTTAAGGAGTCATTATGAAAATAGCAGTAAGCGCCTCAGGCATGGATTTAAAAGCACAAGTTGATCCGCGGTTTGGTCAATGTGATTACCTGTTGATAGTTAATACAGATAATATGGATGTCGAAGTCTGCCCCAACACATATAAAGATGCAAACAGTGGTGCCGGCATACAAGCAGCGAGCCTTGTGGTTGGCAAACTGGTTCCCTTCGTATCCAATCAGATATTCGGTATTGAAGGCGTGTGTGTTAAACACCTGATAGGCCCTGTTAATTTTTTGTTCCTCAGGAGGACGGACCCATTTTAAGGCAGGCGGCCTTATGGGAATACTCAGATAGGCCAAAGAACAATTAATTTTGCTTATAAATTCAGCTATTTTTTCCAGGCTTTGTGTGTCATCATTCAGGTCTTTAACCAGCATGGTTTCGGTTACCAGTTGTCCGTTGAATTTTTTTGAAAAGGAACGGATACCATCTAATACGGCATCAAGTTTAATATTTTTATGGGGCCGGTCTATTTTTTTCCATATTTTACTCCTGAAAGAATAAAAAATTTTTCTCTATAACAGTTTCTCAGCACCTGAATAAGCCTCTTCCACCTTCAAAGCGGTTGCCGCGTGGCCGGGATGCTTTTCAGGGTTCCATTTTTTCATATCTTCGAACATAGCGCCTTCTTTGTGGTATTCAATCCTTCCTTTAACCTGATAGGATTTTCCCTCTTTGGTTATGAACAGGATGGATCCTTTACTACCAGCGGATATGTTTTCCAGTGTTTTTGAAAAATAATTATTAGCAACCACCAGAGTATCTTCACTGTATTTGGATACACAGGTTGCATATATGGAATTTGGAATGCCCAGTTTATTCACGGTTGACAAAATGATAGGGCCTTCATGGTTTTCCCATGCGTTGCTGACTTCTTCGGGTAATGCAGTCATAATAACTTTTCCTTTAATTAAAGTGTAAAATAACTTTTCTATGGATTCTTAAAATCAATCAAGGGTCAAACATAGATTTGACCCCTTTTCACTCAATACCGGAGTTTAAATATACGCTAAAAGTAGCTGGAGCCATCCCAGCAATGGGTACACAATTTTTTTTTGGGCAGACCAATGGCAGAGATCAGATCATCCAGCTTCTGATACCTAAGACTGGTCAGACTGAGTTCATCAATGATTTTTGCGATCATGGCTCTATGTTTGTCTGAACCATCAATGGCATAATCAGTCAGGTCTGTATCTTCAGTGCCTTCAATTCTATAGATAGCTTTTCTACCTGCCAGATCAAGCGTTGATCTGGATGTTGAAAAATT
>JAOZRI010000109.1 GCA_029940235.1 Desulfobacula sp.
CTTGGGCACCAAGTGTTCCATAAAAAGAGAGGATAATAAAAGAAATGAATATCATACAAAAAATTTTACCTTGCCTGATCTTATATTTTAAAAATAGATTGTTTTTAAATTGACACAAATCATCTCTCCATTTGAATAACTCTGCACATCCATTTTCCTGATTCTCTATGTTTTTCCCTTTGCAGCCATGCTGTAAGTTTTATTGTGGCATTATTTTCTTTACCTGTACACTCCACTTTAAATATATTACTTGAATAGGATATAACACTTTCAAAGTTTTTTTGTTCTTTTTTAGACAAATCTATAACCTTTTTATACCACCCTTTGTCAAGGGAGTTGACAAAAATATCTCCCTCTTCACCCTGCTGTATCCTGAAATCCGCAAGATCCATTGCAAGCTCTTCCATTCCTGTGGGGAGCAAAGCTTTGAGAATATCAACACCTGCTGTATTAATATTTATTTTTCCTCCATACCTGTAACCGCCATCTTCGAGATTTTCCTGTTCAAGGCCATATACAGTAAAAATATCTTTAAGTTCCAGTTCAGGTTCATCTTCATCAAAATCCTCCATATCATCTCTCTTTAAAAGATCTTTTGAAATCCCTTTTACACTCAATAATTCATCAACATGGTTGAAAGGAGCATTGGCACACACATAGGAAGGCTCCAGCCCAAGATAATAATCTGATTCAGCACCGGAGAGTCCGCTGACGGCATCATCATCCAGGGAATCAAGCCAATCTTTTACACAGTTTATAATGGAAACAGGGTCATCCTGATCCACCATGTTATCATTAGATTTATCACTTGAAAACCAGACATGTAAAAATCTTTCCCATATCCCGGCTTGCTCAATGTTAAACTCATTGCCGGGGAATTTTTTGAGCAGTGCATTTACCTGAATTTTTGATAATTCATCTGTAATCTTTATGGCCAAATTTGATTTATCCAGTCCCATTTCGCCGACAGCCTGCAATAGTATATCAGAATCTGCCCACGCTTCCTGAATGGAATCAATGCCGTTTTTTGCAGCATCTTCACTAAGTATTAATCTGGCAAGTTCAATCCCTGCAACTGCAAATTGCTGAGCCTGGAAATGATCTTTTTCCTTTAAGGTTGCCATGACAGATTCTCCGGTAAATTTGCCAAGCTGCAATGCTGCTGCAACAAGTATGGCAACAATTGCAAGGGTCACCACAAGGGCCATACCTTTTTTATTATTTATAATGTTATTCAATGGGTTCTCTTCCCTGGACAATATCAATGGAAATTACAGCTGTCTGGGTATGCTCTTTTGATCCAAAAATGATTTTCAAATTAACGCTTAAAGGAAAAGTATATTTAAACTCCTGGGATTCAGAATCCCAATACCTGTATTCATCTGCATTTTGATCTTTATAAACAACCTCAAATCCTGAAATATCCCGGCACAGCACTGGGTCTGTGCATGATTTTATCTCCTGGGGAAAAGGGGGCAGGACATCTGCTCTGCAAAGATCTAAACCTTTGTCTTCATTTTCTCTCACATAATAGGCAATCCTTGCAACTCCAGATCGCTGATCAGTACCAAATTTTACATGGGCAAGTGATGAAAAAGTTAAAAATGAAACAACTTCCTGGCCAATGGTCTCCTCATTTCCCAGAAGGCTAAAAGCATCGGGCTCTGAATCAAATCCCGGTTTTTTATATCTTGGTATTTGAAGGAGATAAAGTGATTCAAGATCAAGGGTGATCCTTTTTTGAATATTTGCTATTGCATCAATCTGCAGGACATTTTCTTTCACCTTTTCACTTGAAATAATAAATGCCTGAAAAGTGGAAAAAAGCATTGCAATAACAATGGCAAAAATTACAATTGCAATGAGGATTTCCAGAAGAGTAAAACCTCTATTATCTGTTCTGTACCACCCTTCCCAACTATCCATCAGCAAATCTCCAGGTAGTGACTTTATATATTTTTTTCCCGAGAGAGCCAGAAAAGCCAGAAGGTTTGATAATTTCTATCTGAATTTTTTTAAACCTTGCCTGATTATCTTCATTGATAAAATCATCTATTTCAAACAGAGATTCTAAGATTTCCATGCGCCATTGAATTCCCGGAAATTGCTCACCAAAATCACCTTCAAACTCTGACCAGTTAGCAAGGTCGCTGCTGGCATCATTTAAAAGCTTTCTTGCAAGCATTGGAGCGATGCTGTTAAATTTCCCTGACAGGGCAAGATCAATGGTGCTGGACTGCATTCGAAAAATCGAAACAAATATAAATGCAATAATAGAGACAGAAATCATTACTTCAAGAAGGGTGAAACCTCCATGATTACTCTCTGGCACACTATATTTTTTATACAAGGTTCCCATTGAACTCTTAATTTTGTTTATAAAAAACAGCAAATAACAATCATCAAAGACAGCCCGTTGTGGTTTATATGCAGTCATCAAGGTATATATACCTGTCAATAAATTGAACCTTAGCGAGAAATGGCTCTATTTTTAAGGTTATATTTTTTTCATCCTTTGTAAGATGAATCAACGCAAAATCTGAATACCCCTGGCTTGCAAACCTTATTTGATATTCATTATCATCTATTTTTTGGAACCCTGGAAACTGGACATCTAAAATTGATAAATTTTTAGAAAGCTGGACACCTTTTGCCTCGGCATTTTCACTTGCTTCATCATCCATGGAGGTATTAGTTATCCAGATTCTGTTAGAGCTTTTATCAATGTGAAGTTTGAAATCAATGTTCTGGTCCACCGCCCGTTTTTTTAAATCATTAATCAAACGAACCATATCCCCTATGCTGCCCTTTGAATCAGAAAAAAGATTAAAACCTGAAAACAGTGGGAATGAGAACAGAAGAAGTGTCCCAACAATACTGATCACAACAATCAGTTCGATCAGGGTAAAACCAAATCTGCCCATGGCAATTATTCAAGCTCCCAGCTGTTTATATCTCTGTTTTTCCCATCACCGCCAGGCGCGCCATCAGCACCATAGGAAATAATATCATAATCATCATGAACTCCAGGGCAAAGATATAGATATTCCCTGCCCCATGGGTCTTTAGGTATCCTTGCCTTTGCAAGATAACCTTTCTCTTTCCAATTCATGGGAGCAGGTTCTGTGGAGGGTTTTTCAATAAGAGCCAGGATACCCTGCTCAGTGGTTGGATAATTACTGTTATCAAGCTTATACAATTTCAAGCTTGTCTCTAAAGCTGCAATATCAACCTTGGCTTTTACAGCTTTTGCATCCTCGGCCCTGCCCATGAATCTTGGGGCAATATAAGTGGCAAGAATACCAAGTATAACAACAACAACCATGAGCTCGAGAAATGAAAAACCTTTTTCATCCAAAAAACTGCAATTAATTTTATTATCTATATTTTTCATATAAGTGTGATCCTATAAATTGATGTGTTAACAAAATATTTTTAGCATTAATTGTGTTCCAAGTAAAGATTTGCAGGAATTTACTGCAAAAGCCTGAAATGATCGAGATATAGAACATATTTTTTATCTGGATGGGACATGAAAACCAGAAACCTGTAAATATTTTCTAAATTAAGAGGTCTGTCTGTCTTTGACGTGTTCAATGTATTGAGAGGGATGTTTAAAGTATTGGATCCCGGCATGATTTTAAAACTCTTATTATATCTATCAGTATATTCTAAAGCCTGTTTTTTATCATCAACTCTTAAAATAAGCTTAAGCTTTTCATTTGAAGGGTTATATACTTCAAAACTCAAATTTTTGTAATTTGACCAGTCATGATATTTCAAGGCCGGAGCAAATCCAGGGTATGATGACGGGAACAAATCAAGCTTTAAAGATTGTTTCCCATGGGCTGCATGCAAATCTGAGAGAGAAAAAAGTGTATGACATTTCCAGTGAACCTCATCAAGGCAAGATTCTGATTCAAAGTCATGGAGGATGAGTTCTCTTGGCTTTGGTTCTGAACAGGCTGACAAAAGAGATATGCCAAGAAAAACCATGATGATATTTTTAAAGTGTTGAATCATAATTTAAAATTCAAACACTGCTATTTCAGGTGGGCAGAAAAGCCTGAATTTAAAATGGCTTGTGCCAATGCCCTGCGTTACATACATGATTTTATTACCGTTATGAAACAGACCATAGTTATACTTTACATTTTTTTCATAGCCCAGAAGCTTAAATATCCATAAGGGAATTTTTACCTGACCTCCATGGGTATCACCTGCAAACATTAAAATATTATCATTCTTTGAGAATTCATCAAAAGAGAGGGGGCTATGGCTTAAAATCAATTTTAGAGAATTATTCTTTCCCATTTTATTATCTTCTCCAAAACGATTCAAATCATCATATCCCTCATCCACGCCTTTAATATCTATTGTCTGACTATTGATTGTAATTTTTTTAGAAGAATTTCTAAGCATAATAACATTGTGCTGCTGTGTCAGTTGAGTTTTTCCCTTTTCATGGCAGAACAGACAGCTTGTTCTTGAATTGGAATAGTCATAATCTCCCATTACAGCAAAAACTCCAAGCCTTGCCTTTAATCGCGATAAAAATTTTAAAGCTGGTTTAATATCGCCTTTCCACTTTATATAATCACCAGTTAAAAAAATCAGATCAGGATTGCATCTTTCAATGGTGTTTAATATCTTCTCTTCTGCCTTTCCAAATTTTGATAGATGCAGATCTGAAAGATGAACAATTTTTATACCCTTTAAAGCACTGTTTATAGAATCAGATTTAATTTGTATTATTTTAGTCTGAAATTTCTCGGGTTCAATAAATCTGCCATAAACCAATATGACTGCTATTAAACCAATAAACAGACTGCCAGGTAGATACTTCACCTTGCAGAGATTCTTTCAAAACAGTGGGGCATCTTAAGAATCAGGATCCCTATGATTTGTTTCAAGAAGTTTAATAATTTTTTGATTCTGCTCAATAAGAATATTGAATTTTTCAATCATAGTATCAACTTTCTGGTTTAAGCTGTCATTACCCGTAGTGAGCTGATCAAGCAATAAAATGGTGTATTGACTGCCAAGGGAGATCTGTTCATATAGATAATCTGAACGAACAGAAGTGTTCTCTGCCGGAACAAGAGAATTATATTTTTGAGTAAAACTGTCTGAAATATCAGACGCATAAACAAGAGATGAACAAAATAGTATACAGAAAAGGATTATAATATTTTTCATGATGCTGTCTCCTTTTTGGGTTCATATACAAATTTCCAGTCATAGTAGTTTTTTTTCTTTTCAAAGGATTTATAAATCTTTGGAAAATTACCTTTTTTCATGGGCTCATCCTTACTTTTTGAGAATACGCCTTTAATCCCGCCCTTCCCATCATATATGATTCCCCACTCTCCCTGCTTTGTCATGGGGTCTTTATAGTTTTTTCTTAAATGGCGTTTTACTCCCTGGAATCTATTATCTTTTAAAAGAAGTTTTAAACTGCGTGGATATTGCTGTGAATCTTTGGAAGAGCTTTTATAAAAAGATTCTATACCATCAATAATCTGCCCTGCCCTGAAAAAAAGTTCTCTCTCTTTCTCTCTTTTAACCATGGTACTCCACTGCTTTTGAACCACCATTAAAGAGATGGAAACAACAATTATCAAAGCCAATGCGGCTGGATAGGTAAAACCCTTTTCACCATTCATTATAGGGTATTCCATAAAGACTTACCTTATTGCTGCCGCTGTGAATATCATAAATTCCAGCAGTATCTTCACCTTCGGGTGGAATCTCAATCCATGTTTCATCCGAGCCTGTAAAAGGATCGTTGGGAACTGCTCTTATATATTTTTTCTCGGCAAGGGCTTCAAGGGTCCCGGGATACTCTCCCTGATCAGCATAGTATTGGTCAATAACATCTCTTAATATAAACAGAGAATTTCTCAAAGAGGCTTCTCTGGCACGGATCATAGATCTTTGAAAGCTTGGAGTTGCAATGGATGCAAGAATACCAATGATTGCAATCACTGTCAGCATTTCTATTAATGTAAAGCCTTTATTATTCAAAACTCTCATTACTGTTCATTTCACCTGTTTTTATTAACTGACCAGATTTAAAGGTTCCTACCAGTTGGAATAATAGGTTCCATCAATGGCCTGCTTATCACTTAAACAATAGATATCATATACATCCTGCCCACCCCAGATAGTACTGTCATGGTCATCAGCATATGATCTTAATCCCCATTCACCCTCTTTTGTAATGGGGTCTTGTGGAACTCTTCTTAAAAACTTTTTTCTCTCACCTGTTTGTGTCTGCAGATCAACTCCTGTAACAAGGATTTCAAGTGTTTCCGGATATCCGCTGCCCGTAGCACTTTTGGGTATTATCTTTTGATCCACAAGTTTTTTATACTCATCTAAGGCTGTCCTTATAAGTCTGAGATTATTTCTTAACTCCATCTCTTTTGTTCTCTTATATACAACCTGTGACAGGGGAATTATACCTGTGGCAAGAATAGAAATAATGGCTATGGTTGCCATCATTTCAATCAGTGTAAATCCGCCTGCACTATTTTTCATACACATATGCCCTGTCAACTATATGTATATCCCTGGAAAATATATCTTTTGTCAACATCTCCTGCCGCTCTGTTTCAGCAGCCTGATAAGAGGCATGCTGTCCTGCAAAAACACGGTAAAAGATTCCCTTACCTTTTACTTGTGCCGATCTTATCCAGGTTTTATATCCAAGTTCCTGTAACTCTTCAGATTGCTCTTTTGCATCAACCTCATCTTTGAACGAGAAAACCTGGATACTGAAATATTCATCACTTGGAAGAAATTCATCTTCTTTAACCACCATGATATAATCTTTTTGGGGGACATCATTAAAATCAGTCTCTTTAATTATTTTTTCTTCCACAGGTTCGAGCAGAGAGATCTGTTTTTCATTGCCTGACCAGAATTCTGCAATATTCTGCTCTGGAATATCCTGGTTTCTGATAATCACAGGAGTAATTGTCATGAGGATATCTTTTTTTATGGCTTCAGAGCTTTCTGTAGAAAAAAGCTTTCCAAGTGTTGGCATTTCTCCAAGCAGAGGAATTTTTTGAATGCTTGATCTATCTTCATCTGATATCAAGCCACCTATAATAACACTATCACCATCATTGATTGTTAATACGGTATTTGTTGTTCTTGTCTTTATGGAATACTGGGGGTCAGTTACCGTTCCCACATTACTGCCAAGAGCACTTATTTCAATGGCAAGTGCTAAAGTCACCTGATCATACATATTAATTACAGGCTCAGCTGTAAGCTTCACACCCACATC
>JAOZRI010000506.1 GCA_029940235.1 Desulfobacula sp.
TATTTTTATGATAATGATGTTGTCTCCATTGCAAAACAGCTCAAGCCGTCTGACAGAGGCGAGCTTGAAATTACAGACGTGAATAATGCCTACCTTGAACGAAAAGATCTCACCATTGAGCTGCTCAGCAGGGGAACTGCATGGCTGGACACTGGAACCCATGAATCCCTTTTAGATGCTGGTCTGTTTATAAAGGTTGTATCAGACCGCCAGGGGCTTAAGGTGGCATGCCTCGAAGAGATAGCTTTTCGCATGGGATTAATTGATACCCAACAATTAAATAAGATTGCACAGTCCATGAAAAAAAATGGCTATGGACAGTACCTATTAGATTTGATTCAATAGTTAAATCTTTGAATACTGCTAAATATTGTTTTAGTGCAGGGAAGATGAAAAATAGAAAAAAATGAAGATTACACGCCTATCCATCCCAGATGTTGTTATAATGGAACCCAAAACTTTCGGAGATCACCGGGGTTTTTTTATGGAAACATTTAGAGACAGTTTTTTCAGGCAAAAGGTTGCTGATGTCTCTTTTGTTCAGGACAATCACTCCAAATCATCTCAAGGTATTTTAAGGGGACTGCATTACCAGATCAACCAGCCCCAGGGTAAGCTTGTCAGAGTGATTTCAGGAGAGGTTTTTGATGTAGCTGTAGATTTACGTATATCCTCACCAACATTTAAAAGATGGATTGGGGTTGAGCTTTCTGCTGAAAATAGAAAAATACTCTGGGTTCCTCCAGGGTTTGCACATGGCTTTTATGTTTTAAGTACCAAAGCTGAATTTGTATATAAGTGTACAGAATATTATGCCCCGGAGCACGAACGGTGTGTTAAGTGGGATGATCTTGATATTGGAATCAACTGGCCGATTATTCCAAAAACTATCCCTGTTTTATCTCCAAAGGATGAAGCTGGTATTTCTCTAATTGATGCAGAGGTCTATAAATGAAGGTACTTTTACTTGGCGCAAATGGTCAGCTTGGCTGGGAACTCAAGCGATCCTGCCCAGCTAAAATCAATCTTATAACATGTGACTACCCAAAAGTTGATTTTTGCAGTCAAACAAGTATTAATGAATGTCTGAATACTTACCAACCTGACTGTATTATCAATTGTGCAGCCTATACAGCCGTTGATCTGGCAGAACAGGAAAGCAAGACAGCATTTAAGGTAAACCATGAAGCTGTAGCAGATATTGCACACTATGCAGCCAAGAACAATATTCGCCTTGTCCATATTTCCACCGATTATGTGTTTAACGGGGAAAATTTTAAACCCTGGACTCATGTGGATACTCCATGCCCGGAATCTGTTTACGGAAAAAGCAAATTAAAAGGAGAGATTGCAGTTCAAGAAATATTAAAGGATAAAGCCCTTATAATACGGACTGGCTGGCTCTACTCATCCCATGGGAAAAATTTTGTCAAAACCATGCTGAAACTGATGACAGAAAAAGAGAGCCTGAACATTGTGGATGACCAGATTGGAACACCAACCTGGGCGCATGGATTATCCAAAGCCATATGGAAGTTTATTGAACAAAAAATAACAGGAATCTTTCACTGGACCGATGCAGGTGTTGCCTCCTGGTATGATTTTGCCGTGGCAATTCAAAAAGAAGCACTTGAAACAGGTCTGATTTCCAAAAATATTCCACTCTTGCCAGTTCCTTCCAAACAATTTCCCACACCTGCCAAAAGACCGTTTTATGGAGTATTAGATAAAAATTATACCTGGGAAACAATTGAAATAACCCCTGTTCACTGGCAGGTTCAATTAATAGCAATGTTAAAGGAGCTCAATTAAATGAGAAATCTTCTCGTTACCGGTGGAGCTGGTTTTATTGGAACAAATTTTGTCTACTACTGGTTAAAAAAATATCCTGAAGATCGTGTAGTGGTTCTGGATGCTTTAACATATGCCGGCAACAGAGAAAATCTATCTTGGGCAGATAAAAACACGAAATT
>JAOZRI010000507.1 GCA_029940235.1 Desulfobacula sp.
ATACCAAATTTTTTTTCGGGAAAACACCTTGCGAAAGAAACCTTTGTGCTTCACATAAATCAGCACATTGCAGGATATACTACAGCATTTTCAGCGAATGTCAAGCACTATTTAAACCTTTGGATATTTGCCATGGGAAATTTTGCATGGCCTGTTCCAGGGAATTTGCCTTTGGGGGCTGATATCAGCAGTAAGTGATATGCATTCGTTGAAATACCCTGATAAAAGGTAACCTTTGATCATCTATAAATAAATGGCTGGAATCTGAATTATACTGGGTGACAAAATCTCAATTTTGTTTGAATTATTCACCAGAATACCAAATTTTGATTCTGTTTCCTTGAGAAAAGACTTTAAAGGACCAAGCATACGCTGGGTAACTTTGGTGCCCGATTTTATTTCTATGGGTATAAAACCAAAAGTACCGTCTATTATCAAATCAATTTCTGCCTTGTCACGGGTTCGATAAAAATTAAAATCTATTCCGGGTTTTAACGTGCTTTGAAATCCCCTGATGATTTCTTCTATTACAAATGATTCAAAGGAAGCTCCGGCTGCCGGATGAATAAGAAGACGATCAACCTCGTCGAGTTTGAGAAGATGATGGAAAATTCCCTGATCACGGAAAAAACCTTTGGGCATTTTTTGGATTTTTTTTAAGGTATTTTTCTCAAAACTACGCAGATTTCGCCAAATAAACGTATTATGGAGTATCTCCAAATATTCTTTTGCTGTCACAGAGCTGACTTCTAAAGCCCTTGCAATTGTGGATTGATTTATAATTGTGCCGGAATGATATGACAGGCTTTGGATAAAAAGTCTAAAATTGTGTGTGTTGAGTCGGGGGAAAAGACGTTGAATATCACGACGGATATAATCTGCAAAATACTCATCCATCCAGAGGCCATGAAAAAGCGGCTTGATTTCGCCCTTTATTCTTGGTTCTGGATAGCCGCCCAATAGCCAGTGTTCATGAAGTTGATTGATGTTAATGCCTGTCTTCAAATTTGCCAGATCAGAAAGCGAGGTTGATGTATCTGTCAAGAGTTCGTAAATTGCCGGCAGGGGTTGTTCATAAAACTCTGCCATTTTTAAAGGCCAGAGCTCAACTGTAGCAATCCGGCCCGCCAGACTTTCGGACAATCCTTTTACAATTTCAGGTGAGCTGGAACCGGTCAACAGAAAGCGACCACAGGTTTTTCTGTCCTGATCAATAACTCCCCGCAGAACCTTAAAAAGATCTGGAAACTGCTGAGCCTCATCAATAATAGTTTTATTCTGCTGTCTAAAAAAAAATCCCAGGGGATCGCTGGTAATCAATTGATAATCATCAGGTCGCTCTAAATCATAATATTTCCACTCCGGATATATTGCCTTTACCAATGTTGATTTTCCACATTGCCTGGGACCAATCACTGCCACAACAGGAAACATCTCCATGAGAGTTTTAATTTTTTCACCAAGAAATCTTTTTTTATCCATCATTTTTAAACTCTACATTTAAAAAATACGGGTGTCAATAAAAATATAAAATTGATCACCAAAGCTTTCATATAAACCTTGCAACGGATGTTCCAGAATTTAAAAACAGTCGTATTGCATATAACTACTTGATTATTTAGCTTTTTCTTATAGAACATCCGATATAAGGAATGCAACTAAAAGTTTTCGTTCGGGGACTTTTGAAGGTTTTAAATAAATTTCACCTTTTAAAGTATCCAATCGAAACTTATTAAAATTATCAGTACAATTTACCAACAGTACCCTCCACGGCTCTTACAATGCAACCATCTTCAAGTAACTCTTTCACTTTTGATATATCTGTGGACAACAACCGGTCTTCTTTCATGTAATCTACTTTTGTTCTGATGACTTCATAGGCTGCAAGGGTTCCTTCGCCTGCCTTCACATTGGTAAAAAGATCAATTGCCTGGGCTGCACATAATAATTCTATGGCAATGACTTCTTC
>JAOZRI010000508.1 GCA_029940235.1 Desulfobacula sp.
ATGCCTTGATAACTTCAGGGTGTTTTTGCACTTCTTTAGGAGTTCCCTGGGCCAGGGCCTGACCAAAATTTAAAACCAGAACCCGGTCTGAAATATCCATGATCATTTTCATGTCATGCTCAATAAGTACAATGGTAATATTGTGTTCCTCTTTAATGTCAAGAATAAATCTTGCCATATCTTCTGTCTCTTCTGCATTCATACCTGCAACAGGCTCATCCATTAAAAGAACCTTTGGACGCATGGCAAGGGCGCGGGCAAGTTCAACCCTCTTTTGCAAACCATAGGCAAGGGAGCCTACCGGTAGCTTTCTTATGGATTCAATTTCAAGGAAATCAATGATATCCTCTTCAATTTTTTCGCGTAGCGCCATCTCTTCTTTGTGGGCAGAACCCCAATACCACAAGCCTGAAAGCAAACCTGTTTTCATATGGGTGTGGGCACCAAGCTTGATATTATCAAGGACAGACATGCCATGGTAAAGTGCAATATTCTGAAAAGTCCTGCCCATGCCAAGGGCCGCTCGCTTATCAGCACCAATATGGGTGATCTCTTTATTATTGAACAGGATTTTTCCCTTTTCAGGACTGTAAAATCCGCTGATAATATTAAGTATAGATGTTTTACCGGCACCATTGGGACCAATAATGGCAAATATCTCTCCCTCATTGACATCAAAGGAGATATTGGACAAGACTTCCAAACCTCCAAAAGATAGAGACACATCAGCAACACTTAGAATTCCCATTCAATCTCCGAAGTTCTGATTTATCAAAAATATACTTACATGCGCAAAAACATTGATAAAAGATTTCAATTGATATGTCAATCAGGAAATGAACCATTGTGCTGTATGATAAAAACTTAAAATTTTGTAGGTAGATGACTTAGATTTTATATCGGTGGGCCAACACTACTGTGATGTTACAAATATTTTTGCTGTTCATGGAGTGCAGATGCTTTTTGATTTAACTTTGAAATAGACCATGGTTCTGCTCTGGACAGGGATGCAACGATAAAGATCAAAGTATACCCACCCTGTCAGCAGTTTAAAGCAAATTGGAAGGTTATTTACAAAAAAGAAAAATACTTGTAACTATTCAGCATGCTTTTGTTTGATAACCGCCAAGCTGATGGCTGTTTGCTTCCGATGCTAAACGCTTAACCTACAACAAACAGCCATCAGCCTGGCTCTGACCTACACCGTTTAAAGTGGTGAATAGGTACAAATACTTTTAAGTTAAACAGAAAGCAGACAATATATTTTAATAGCCATCCTTGAAAAGTTCTTCAGCAAGTTTGATATCTTCAGGTGAGAATACAAACAGGCATTTACCGTCGGAATCAGAAACAGATCCGTAAACATAATTGATATTTATCTGTTTTTCACCAAGTTTTTTAGTGATCTTAGTAAATTCCCCCGGCTTGTTTGTAATATCAAGGGTAATAACTTCTTTTGAATCAAATAGATATTCATTTGCTTTTAGCAGGTCCATGGTTTTTGATGCATTGTCCACAATGAGCCTGATAAGGGCAAACTTGGCAGAGTCCCTTCTCATGGAAGC
Organism: Desulfobacula sp.; assembly: GCA_029940235.1. Taxonomy (GTDB): domain Bacteria; phylum Desulfobacterota; class Desulfobacteria; order Desulfobacterales; family Desulfobacteraceae; genus Desulfobacula. The sequence continues at coordinate 1,566 of JAOZRI010000508.1, forward strand.
GTAACTTGCTGATGAGGCAAGCCGCTTTAAGGATTTACCACGGGCTTCAAAAAGATTCTGGACATAGGCAGATGCATCCTGAATGGTAATGGCATCAATATTAATATTGTCGCCGGCCAGAAGTTCAGTTAATTTTCCAAGCTCTCCAGGTGCATTTTTAAGAAAAAGTGATATTTCTGTTCTGATCATGATGCCCTCCCTTATTTAGTTGTCAGTTGCCAGTTGTCAGTATTCAGTTGCCAGTAACATCATACTGATAACTGAATACTGATAACTTAATCTTTAGCTATATTAACACCTTCATCAAAGGCTTTCATATTCAAAGGAATAATTTTTGCCTTGGCTGCAAATTCCTCTTTAACACAATTTTTTAAAAGTTCCAGATCAACAATATTAGCTTTT
>JAOZRI010000110.1 GCA_029940235.1 Desulfobacula sp.
AAATTTCCTTTTCCCGGCATGGGTCCTTTCAGCCTTTTAAAAGAGAGTTTAAGTAATTACTGGGGCAAAATGATGTTTAGATGGGTCTATTGGAATCTGATGATGAAGGGCCTGGATCTTCCCCTTGAACCTCAAATGAATCTTGCCGGTAAAATCCGTCAAAATGCTTCTTAAAGGAGGTATCCCATGACAAACGAGGAAAAAATTCTTGAGCGCTTAGAGCGCCTTGAAAAAAAGATAGATCCCATTGTTGAATCTGCAGCTTCCATCAAAGAGTTAAAAATGGAGCTTGCACCAAGATTGAATGAAGCTGTTCACTATCTAATAAAAGAGCTTGCAGATATTGAGGCTGATTTTCAATTGGAAGATTTGATATATTTTATTAAAAAAGCTTTGAGAAATATCAATAATTTAAACTATTCCATGGATATGCTTAAAAATATTATTGATTTTGCCATTATGGCAGAACCTCTAATAAAAAACACTGTCCCCCAGGTGATCCAATCTCTGGATGATCTGGAACAAAACAGTGTTTTTAAAATAGCAGATATCAGTATACAAACAGTGAAAAAGATTGGTAAAACATATACCGAGGATGAATTTGTGCAGATTGGCGATGGGCTTGTACGTCTGACAGGGTTGTTAAGAGAATTGACCCGTCCTGAAACCTTAGATCTTCTGGAAAAGGCAGCAAAACTTCCAGGAGAAATTGATTTTGATGCAGCCAGGCCTGTTGGTCCTTTTTCAATGATAGGTGCAATGGGCAATGAAAAAGTCAAAGAGGGAATGGGTATATTAATTGAATTGACCAAGGGACTGTCAGTTTTGAAAAAATCTTGAACATTAAATTGTGAGAGGCAGCATGAAATCAAGCATGGAATTAACTGAAACCCAGGCATTGTATGATGTCATGATTAATAAACTGATTAATGAATATGTTATTGTAATCGGTCTTGATCATAAAATCATGGATATTAATGCTGCCTTTCTAAAAAAACTTGGACTGAAAAAGGAGCAGGCTGTGGGACATTTCTGCCATGAAATTACCCATCATCTTTCAATACCCTGTTCCGGTAGAAATCATCCATGCCCGCTTGCCCAGGTGAAAAAAACAGGCAGATCGTCCCAGGCAAGTCATATTCACCTTGATCAGAACAATATTCCATATAATGTTTCAATCTCGTGTTATCCACTTATGGAAAAAGGTGAATTAAAAGCAGTTGTTGAAGTCTCCAAAGATATTACCAACGAGATTAAATTTCAAAAAAAAATGATGCAGCAGGAAAAACTTGTTTCTCTTGGCAGGCTTTGTGCGGGAGTTGCCCATGAAATAAACAATCCTCTTACCACGATATTAACATCTTCCATGCTGATGCAAGAAGATATAGAACAAAAAGATCCCATGTATGATGAATTTACCATTATTAATAATGAAGCTTTGCGCTGTAGGGAAATAGTAAAAAGCCTGCTTGATTTTGCCCGCCAAAACAAATCTTTAAAAAGGAAAAATGATTTAAACAAGATTCTTAAAGAGAGCCTGATGCTTACACGCAAACAGGCAAAATTTAAAAACATAAGCCTTGGTGTCACTCTTGGAGAAGATCTGCCAATGGTGTATATTGATAAGGATCAAATTCAGCAGACCATTATTAATTTGACTTTAAATGCCATTGAAGCCACAGGAAGCGGCGGTGATATAAAAATATTTTCACGCTTTTTCAAAGAGAATAAAATGGTGGAAATTATGGTGAAAGATACTGGAGACGGCATCAGCAGTGAAAATATGGATAAAATTTTTGATCCTTTTTTTACAACCAAAAAAACCGGTACCGGTCTTGGCCTTGCAATCACCCACGGGATCATTGAACAGCACAAAGGTACAATTAATGTTGAAAGTACTCCTGGCAAAGGAACCTGTTTTATTATTACTCTACCCATAAACAAAACAAGAAATCATGACATCTGACAAAAAAGTTTCTATTCTTATTATTGATGATGAGTTGCAGATTTGTCTTAACTGCAAAAAGATTCTTACGAATCCCCATTATAAAACAGCCCATGCCTTAAATGGCATGGATGCATTAAAGCTTATGGAGTCAAAATCATTTGATATTGTGATTACTGACTTGAACATGGAAAAGATGGGAGGCATGGCAGTCATTGCTCACATTAACTCCCTGTCCCCCAATATAATTATTATTGTGATGACAGGGTATGCCAGTGTGTCATCTGCTGTAGAAGTTATGAAAATGGGTGTTTTTGATTATCTGCCTAAACCATTTACCCCGGAAGAGCTCAGGACTCTTGTTCAACAGGCTGTTGACAGAATGGATCTCAGAAAGCTGCAGACCAGGCTTGTCCAGCAGAAAACCAGGATTTCCCATCAGCTTGTTGGTGAAAGCCCTGGTATAAAAAAAGTTATTAAAATGGTTCAAAAGGTTGCTGGTACAGATTCCAATGTTCTTATATATGGTGAAAGCGGGACAGGCAAGGAGCTCATTGCCAGGGCAGTACATGTAAACTCCAAAAGGCAGCACAATGCTTTTTTTGCCGTTGACTGTGGAACACTTTCAAAGGAACTGCTCTCATCGGAACTGTTCGGTCATGTCAAAGGTGCATTCACTGGTGCGGACAAGAACAAACCCGGTATTTTTAAACTTGCCCATGAAGGCAGTGTATTCTTAGATGAAATCAGCAATATAAGCACAGATGTTCAAGCCAGACTTTTAAGATTTCTTGAGACAAAGGAGTTTATGCCTCTTGGCAGCACAAAGATTATAAAAGTTGATGTCCGCTTAATATTTGCCACCAATCAGAAATTAGAGCAAATGGTGCAAAAAGGGCAATTCAGGGAGGACTTTTATTATAGAATTTTTGTTTACCCCATTGTCCTGCCAACTCTTAATAAAAGGAAAACAGATATTCTGCCCATTGCCTATTTTTTCTTAAAACAGTTTACAAAAAAAATGGGGAAAAAGATTAAAAGTTTTGATGAACAATCTGCAAACCGACTGATCGAATACCATTGGCCTGGCAATGTAAGGCAACTGAAAAATGTTGTTGAGCGTGCTGTAATACTTTGTGAACAAACCACAATCACTTTAAAAGATTTGCCCCTTCTCGGAGAGATCAAAGAGATTGATGAGATGATTGAAAGCATTCCAAAGACAAATGATGAGTTAAAAATTTTAAAGAAAAAAATTCGCAGGAAAGCTGTAAATAAAGTTGAAAGAAATTTTATCTTAAATGCCCTTGCTCAAAATGAGTGGAATATAACCAGGGCATCAAAAAAGACTGGATTGCAGCGGACAAATTTCCAGGCCCTTGTAAAAAAACACAAAATTTCCCGCCCTCAATAGATTCAAACTGCCTGAGTTAATTACCAACCAAAATAGAATTGATAAATTATATTTGACAAGGCAGAAAAATATTTTTTAAATACACTGTATATAATTTTAATACATCTCTTTTCGAAATTATGTGTATTCCCTATTGGCAAACACCTGTATGGATACAAACCACTTGAATCAAATTTTATCGTGCGTGAAGCGTATAAAAAAAATATACTATCATGTAAAGAACCTTCAACTGATCTTATTATAAAATCAAATTAAATCAAATAGTTATCTATGCAACCTTGCCCTTGTCATATCCTGGCATGCTATATGCTATATATTTAGCAAGATTGAAAAAATATTATTAATTTAAACCTTTAAACAGGAGATTAATCATGGAAAATCAGGTAAAAATAATGGTAGTGGATGATGAACTTGGCATTTGCAAAAATGTGGAGAAAATTCTTGTAAAAAATAACTACTCTGTAGTTCATACACAAAGTGCTGCCAAAGCCCTTGAAATGATGAAGAACGAACCCTTTTCGCTTCTCATTTCAGATATTGTAATGCCGGAAATGAATGGCCTGGAGTTACTCAAACAGGTTGCAAAAGAAATACCGGACACGAAAACCATCATGATGACAGGATATGCATCAACTGATACTGCTGTAAAAGCCATCCGTCTTGGAGCCCTTGATTATATTCCAAAGCCTTTTACACCCGATGAATTAAGAACAACTGTCAGTAAAGCTTTACTCGGTGGATTGGAGAAAGTGAGTCTGTCGGATGAGCAGCGCGAAGCCATAGAAATAATGGATATTGATATTGACCTTACAAAAGGTGTTACAACGGGTCTTCAAGATCAGGACAGCGAGATCATAATTGACGAACCATTACAAACCCTGGAATTGCATTGCAGTGTGGGTGATATGGTTTGTGATGTTATGGGAAAACTTGGTGCCACCTGCAAAACAGGGCTGAAAAAAAAATATTGTCCTAAAATAAAAGCCATGGAGAAAAAAAAGGCCAAAGCTTCCTATTTTAATCCTAAAACTATGATAGGTATTGATCAACCCTTTGATTACAACGAAGTAATGGCTATAACCGGACCAGAATATCTTCATAATATGAACAGGGACGGCTTTGCCTTTCTGCCCTATGAAGAACTAAAAAAAGTCAATACTCATAAAAAAACAACTAAACAGGATAAAATTTTTGCTTCTGATGAAAAACGCCTGACAAAAAATATCCTTGTGGTGGAAGATGAGGTTTCAGTAAATAATAATATAAGAAAGATTTTAAGTAAAAATAATTTTCAAATTGACCAGGCCATGACTAAAGATCAGGCAATTGAGAAAATTCACAAACAGACATACAGCCTTGTCCTTTTAGACTTAAGAATGCCGGGAGTAACCGGATTGGAGCTTCTGCAAAATATCTGCAAAATTCAGCCGTCTGCAAAGGTAATAATCATCACAGGGTATGCCAGTATTGGAACAGCAATTGAATCTGCAAAAATAGGCGCAGTAAATTATCTTTCCAAACCTTTCACACCTGATGAATTACGCGATGTTGCAGAACAGACTTTTGCAATAGCAGTATAATTGTAAAACCATTATACTCAAACCTCTGAACATGTTTTGTGCCCGAACGAAAATATAGTTATTTTCGTTCGGGCAGTGTTTTATATAATTTCTTAAAAGATTGTTTTGTCCTTTTTATGTCCAATTTACTGGTTCTCTTTTTATGGGCATGGTCATGCAGCGTGCACCACCACCGCCACGAGCAAGCTCAGCGCCAAAAATGGTAACCACATATTTGTCGTAAATTGTAAAATCGACCTTACCTTTGATAATATCTTTTGCAGATATAATAGCGTATCCTGCATTATTTAACTCTTCAAGGGTATATCTATTTCGTCCATAACCGATCAGTTTTCCCGGTGCCATGGCAAAAAAATTTAGTTAAACTGTCTTTTTTCATCACAACGCCTTCTATTAATTGTCTGGCCAGGTCACCAGCACTTAATGAAAGTAAAAAAGAGATATCTTCCTGAATATTTTCATATTTGAAAATATCACTGAGAAGTGTCTGTCTGAAGGTCTCATTTTCCAGAATATTTTCCAGTAAATCTTTGACAAAAAAAATCTTGGTATGTTTTTCCACTATTTCTTTAAATTGTGAAAATTCCTTTCTAACTTCAGAAAGGTTTAAAATATCACTATAGAGGGCACGCTGGGTATTTTCCGGGATCATATTTTCAACTTCTGTCCCGGGTGTATGGAGAATAACTGCTTCAAGTTTACCAATTTCGGAGTTTACTTCTACTTTTATTTTTTTCATTTTTTTATTTTCCCTTTTTCAGAAGTATCTTCAAATTCACTTTAGACAGTTTAAATTTCATTCAATTAATTTGCAAGCATGTGCAAAACAACAGAGGGCTTGTATGTAATACAGGTCAGATCTGAGCCTGTCCCACAGATAACAGAGGGCTGATTTTATCCATTGCCCAGTCCTGTCTGAATTTCATCAGTTATTAAAAGGACATTATTCTTTCTGGTTATTTTACGGCACTCCTTTAAATAGCCTTTATGTGGTACAATAACCCCTGCTTCACCCTGAATGGGTTCCACAAGAAAAGCCACAGTATTGGGAGTGATGGCCTCTTTTAAAGCTTTGGCATCCCCAAAGGCAATTGTTTTAAAACCCGGGGTAAATGGCCCGAACCCTTCTTGACAGAGAGGGTCTGTTGAGAATCCGCAAATTGTAGTTGTTCTGCCATGGAAATTATTTTGACATACAATGACCACGTCCCGCTTAACACCATGCTTTTTTATGTCAAGCAAAATCAATTGTAGTTGAGAAAATAAAGATTGATTTAGAGATTACTCTGATGGGTGTTACTTTTTAGATCTGGCAAAAACGATAATAAGCTTTTAATGCTCATATTTTTTTCTAAGTTTTTCCAGGTTATGACCAAACGCTTTATCAATGTCACTCCCAAATTTTTTACCAATCTCTGAAATGAAAAAATCGTGGGTCAGATACCCCTCTATGGATTGTATCAAACCCTTATTTTTTGTCCAGACAGCCTGGCAGGCCTTTGAATTTCCAAGGCTTCCTGTTATGCAGACTTTTGAATCAATAACAAGATCCAGAGTTGTGCCATCTGTTTTTACAGCATCATTATTCACTATGCTATGATAAAAAACATTACCAAAAGAAAGTTCCATGGTACCATAAATCAATATATAGATTTTTACACCTTTGTTGTGGCGTTTACGCAGAATATCTTTAAAAATAGTAAGCTCTTCATCCCATAATCCAATATATATCTCTTCTTTGGCTGATTCAATAAGTTCACAAGCAAGTTCAACAGCCTCTTTTTTTTGGGAAAGATTCCATACCGGGTCAAAGTCGGATTCAAAATTGATGGACTCAAGTTGCTCCTGAAGCTCTCCTGTCAGTCTTGCATTGTTCCGTTTAAGGGTACCGATTAGCTCCTCAGGTGATATGGGAGAATAGAGTTCAGGATTGGTGCCTTGAGAAATTGCAAATCCCTTTTTGATTAATCTTCTTGTAATATCATAAACTCTTGAATGCGGGACTCCGGAATTTTGTGATATATTATAAGCACTGGATGGATGATGACCTAATAACGACAGATAAACTTTTCCTTCATATTCAGTAAATCCAAGTGCCTTAAAATTGTTAAGGATTATCTCCAAGTCCATAATATTCCTTCGTTGATTTTAAAATCATTTTTTTGTGAAAAAATAAAATAACATGCCCTGGTATTTAATCCAATGAATATTAAAAAAAAGTTTAGTAGCGACCTGAAGCTTTGATCCCAGCATGCACATAAAATAATTATATCAATTTGAAGTCATGCCAGGATCATTGTTTGTTCAAGTAT
>JAOZRI010000004.1 GCA_029940235.1 Desulfobacula sp.
AAAGGCAGGTCTCTTTAGCTGGCAACCATAATATCTAAAAACTAAATATCATTAAATACAGTGGAGCAAACCATAATGAAAACTATTAAAGAAAATCTTGATAAAATAAAAACACAAATTGATGAAACTGCAACATCCTGTGATCGCCGGCCTGAAGGTGTACAACTTATTGCTGTAAGTAAAAAAAAGAGCGTAAAGATTATTCAAGAAGCCATAGATGCAGGAGCAAAGCATTTTGGTGAAAACTATATCCAGGAAGCGGTTGAAAAGATAGAGATAATTGCAGATGATACAATAACCTGGCATTTTATAGGTCACCTGCAATCCAATAAAGCAAAATTTGCAGTGAAACATTTTGAATATATTCATACTGTTGATAAATTTAAACTTGCAAAGGAGATTAACAAGCAGGCAAAAAAAATCAATAAAGTCCAAAAGATTTTACTTCAGATTAATATTGGGGAAGAGCTGACAAAATCTGGAGCCAGGATTGATAATGCAATTGATCTTGTAAAACAGATCCATGGGTTTGAGAACCTCTCACTGCAGGGATTAATGTGCATGCCTCCCTATTTTACAGAGCCTGAAAAAGCAAGAACCTATTTTCAACAGCTTGTTCAGATAAGAGAAAAAATTCTGGAACAAAACTTTGATAATATTACAATGGAGCATCTCTCCATGGGAATGAGCAATGATTTTAAGGTCGCCATTGAAGAGGGATCAACCATGGTGAGAGTCGGCACATCAATATTCGGGAACAGATAAGAAAACAACCAAGAGCAATTATAGAACTTGTTGCTTTTGTCCATCCAGCGATTGTAGGGATGTTTGCCTGGAACGGGTTGACTTAACTATTTCGGCTGTACCTTTTTAATCTGTTTGAGCATGTTAACAAAACGCTTGTCAGTATTATTAAGCCTTGCTGCAAGAACTCCAAACAGATGTTTTGCCACATCAGGGTATTTCTCTATGACTTCAATTAATTTATCCCCTGGAAAGCGTTTTACAGAAGATCTGCCCTTGGACATGATTGATGCTGATCGGGGTTCTCCTGTAATTGCAGACATCTCTCCAAAATATTCACCGGGCTGGACAATTTCAGCTATTTTTTTACCTCCCTTGACAACATATAGACCGCCCTGGACAAGTTTAAAAAAATCAATATCACTATTGCCTTCTCTGATAATAACATCTTTATCATCATATCGTTCAAGGTCAGGGTTGATAAGATAAGCAGGCAGGGCTTCTTTAGTAATATTGGTCTTTTTTAAAACTTCATCAAGCGATGTCTCCCCTGTTCTGACTTTTTCAAGACCTGCATCCCTCAGTGTGACCATGCCTTCTGTCATTGCTACTTTTCTGAGCTGATCTTCAGGCACCTCTGCACTTATGGCTTTGCCCACATCATCGGTAATTTCCATTAACTCATAAAGCCCTACCCTGCCCTTGTAACCTGTTCCATTACAATGCTTGCATCCTTTTGGTCCATAGATTTTTAAATCTTTTATCTCCTCCTTGGCAAATCCATGGAATGCAAGATCTTTTTCATTGTGACCTGTAACAATCTGTTTGCATTCTGGACACAACCTTCTTCCAAGCCGCTGGGACATTACCATGGTAACCGAGGCTGAAAGCATATAGGGTGGGATGCCAAGATCAACAAGCCTGCCTATGGTGGAGGGGCAGTCATTGGTATGAAGAGTTGCAAAAACAAGGTGACCTGTCATGGCTGCCTTTATGGCAATTTCTGCTGTTTCAAGATCTCTTATTTCACCCACCATTATTATATCAGGGTCCTGGCGTAAAAATGCTTTTAAGGCTCTGGCAAAGGTCATGCCTGTCTCTTCTTTAACAGGAACCTGATTGATACCCTTAAAATTAAACTCAACAGGATCTTCTGCTGTTAATATTTTAATATCATCCTTATTGAGGCGGTTAAGCACAGAGTAGAGAGTCGTAGTTTTACCGCTTCCTGTGGGCCCTGTTACAAGTAAAAGTCCGTAGGGCCTTGAAATACACCGTTTTAAGCTGTTAAAGGTGGAAGCTTCAAATCCGAGTTTGGTTAAATCAACATTTAGGGCACTCTGGTCAAGGATACGCATGACAATGCTTTCACCAAAAAGGGTGGGCAGTGTGGAGACTCTGAAATCAATGGATTTTCTCTTTCCAAATCTAAGTTTTATTCTTCCATCCTGGGGCACCCGTCTTTCTGCAATATCAAGTTCTGCCAGGATTTTAATTCGTGAAAGAACTGCATTTTTTATGCTTAGGGGAAGATTCATGGCCTTATACATTGAGCCATCAAGCCTGTAGCGCACCTGAAATGTTTTTTCAAAGGGTTCAATATGAATATCACTGACACCATCATTGATGGCTTTGGTCAAAATACCATTTACAAGTTTTATTATGGGTGCATCAGATGCCATAAATTCATCTGGAAGATCATCAATATCTCCTGCACTCACCTCAACTTCTTCTGCAGCTTCTGAAACAAGGGAACCAAAGTCATCCACAGAAGTAACAGGCTCATCATCTTCAAAATCATCTTCAAAATGAAGAAAAGTTTTATACTCTTCATCAGATATTTTATAAAAATCGCGATATGCCTGGATCACATCATTTTCCGTTGATACTGACACCTGAAGAGTTGTACCAATTTTTTTCTGGAGATCTTCAACAACGCTTGTATCAGTTGGCTCCACCATGGTGATTGATAGCTCTTTGCCTTTTAATGCAAGGGGGAAAACCATGGAAGTTTTAGCAAGTTCATAGGGAAGAAGCTTTAATACTTGTGCATCGGGTTTGATTTGTGCAAATTTTATAACATTATAATTATAAAGACGGCCAAGAACGTTAATTATGGTATCAGGATCAATGAAACCTTTATTTAAAAGAATATTGCTCAGGCGCTCATTGGTTTTTCTATGCACATTTAAAGCTTCATCTAACTGTAAACTGGTGATCTGGCCTTCTTTGGAAAGAATTTCTCCAATTCTTGTCTTTCCTGCACCTGATTGATCTTTTATGGTTGCACTCAGGCTGGATGATTTGCTCATACAATAATCCTTGAGTTTTAAAAAAACAGCGGTTATTTATAATTCTTATAAATTCTAATACTTCCTGCCATAATCAACATAGCTCCAAGAATATAAAAGCATGCCTTAACAACTACAAGCTTGTGCGCTAAAAATTCTATGGTTTCAATTTTCGGCATTACCTGGGGTATTCTGTAAAAGACAGCAATGCCCACCAGGGTTATAACAATTCCATAATAAAAGTTAATTTTTTTTTTGTCCATTTAAATTATCTTCCTTATATAAAAAAATATTATAAATACAATCAGTTCGCTTAATTTCTATGCAAATTCCTTTAGTCTGATATCATAGTCATGCTCTATTTTTTCAAACTTTTCCATATAAATTTCAAGCTCATCAAACAGTGATTCATTACCACCCTCAAGATTTGAAAGTTTTTTTGAAAGCTCTTGTATTTTTGCACCATCCTGATCCATAGATGCCTTTAATAATTTTTCATTGATATTATTTATCAATTTTTCATTTTTCTCAATACTGTTTTCAAGCCTGTCAATTTTTAGTTTTAAAGGATTAAGCGCCTTTGATTTTTGATTAATAATTTCTGATTTTTTTTGACGGATCGCTTTTTTTGACAGGCCTGTTGTTTTATTTTTTTTCTCTGCAATTTTTTCTTCATCTTCCCAACCCTGCTTTTCAAGAAATTCCTGATAACTGCCTTCAAAGACTTCCATACCTGAATTTTTAAAAACCACCAGCCTGTTAGCAAGGGAGTGAAGAAACATCTCGTTATGGGTCACCATTACAACGGCTCCTTCAAAATCATCAAGGGCACACACAAGGGAATCACATGATTCCATGTCAAGATGATTGCTCGGTTCATCAAGCAACAGTAAATTAACAGGAGTCATGAGCAATTTGCCAAGCATAACCCTTGATTTTTCTCCTCCGGACAGCATGGATATTTTTTTCAAGGCTGCATCTTTTTCAAACATCATGGCTCCGCATATACTCCTTACACTCTGTCTGTCAGAATCAGGCCAGGAGAACAAAAGTTCATCTTCAATGGTGAGATTATCATTTAAGGACTGAACATTTGTCTGTTCAAAATAACCCTGCTTTACCCCTGGATTTACTTTTATACTGCCTGTAGCAGCATGCAGGTTGGCGCTTAAAAGCTTTAAAAGTGTAGTTTTGCCTTTACCATTTTTACCAATAACACCAATGCGGTCTTCAGGATATACAGATAGAGAAAAATCTTTTATCAAAGAGTTATCCTTATCCCAACCAAAGGAGATATCTTCAATAGTCAATACCTGCTTTCCTGCAAAAGCAAGGCTGTTAAAAGAGAATTCAAGGTTTTTAAGTTTTTGAAGCTTATCTTTTGTCCTGGATTTGGCCAGAGTTTTTATCCTGGACTGCACCATGCTTGCAAGACGAGCCTTTGCACGAAATTTTGAAATAAAAACTTCTATCTCCTTTGTTCTTTTTTCCTGATTAAGTCTTGTTTTCTCCCACACCTGTTCATCCTGGGCAATTTGCATATAGTATTTAGATGTATCGCCTTTGATTTTTTTAATTTTCTGCCTGTGTATACCTGCAATATGTGTTACAACACGATCCATGAAGCTTCTATCATGGGTAACCAGCAAAACTTCCCTTGGCCATGAGACAAGAAATTTTGAAATCCATCTGATGGAAGTAATATCAAGATAATTTGTGGGCTCATCCAGAATCAGAAGATCAGGGTCGGAAACAAGTATTTTAGCAAGATTCAATCTTACCTGAAAACCTCCTGAAAACATCTCAGGTGATTTTTCCATATCATCCTGGGAAAAACCAAGCCCGGCAAGAATTTTTTCAGCTTTCCAATAGTGATCTTTTTCATGTTCCAGAAGTCCGAGCATGGCCTCATCAATAATTTTTGATCTGGAAAACTCTATCTTCTGTGATAAAAAACCTATTCTATAATCTGTTGGTATTAAAATACTTCCTTCATCGGGGTGGTCTTTGCCTGATATCATGTTTAAAAGTGTTGTTTTGCCATGGCCGTTTCTGCCGACAAGCCCCACTCTTTCACCAGGGTTAATCTGGAACCCAGTACTATCCAGCAGAGTTTGATTACTAAATTGTTTTGATACAGCTTCAATATTTAACATTTATACCACTATTTTTTATTTACTTTTATCTTTACTTATAGCACATACACATTTAATTCAAAATAGTGCTTTTTTATTTAAATTGTGATATTAAAACTAAAAAATTTTACACAATATGGAGAAACCATGGGCGGATTTAAAGTTACATTTCCAGGCAATAAAAAAATAGATGTTGAATTTGATAAATTTGAAATTAAAACTGATCAGGCAAAGGAGAGCGGTGGAGATGAAACAGCACCGGAACCATTTGATATTTTTATAAGTTCCATTGGTGCCTGTGCCGGGATCTATGCTAAATCATTTTGTGATATTAGAAAGATTTCCACAGACAGTATGTATATTTTTGTTGATGTTGCTCTCATAGATGGGCAAAAACTTATGGAGAAGGTAAATCTCACCCTTTATGTTAACCAGCAGTTTCCTGAAAAATATATCAAAGCTGTAATCAAAGCCATGAATTCCTGTGCAGTAAAAAATCAGCTTCATCCAGATATTAAAACCAATACTGCTGTGGTTTATCTTGACAGGTAGTTACAAAACGCCAATTTCACCAATTTTGATGTTGAAAAAATTATCTGTTCTGTCACAACCTGTTAATGAGTAATATAATGTTTTTTAAATTTCATATAACAATATAATATTTTTTGGAGATACAATAATGGCTTTATCATTTATGGAAGGTAATGAGGCCCTGGCACGAGGTGCAATTGCTGCCGGGTGTAATTTCTTTGCAGGTTATCCCATAACCCCTGCAACAACAATTTTTAATAATATGCTTCAAATGCTGCCCCCAAAAGGAGGTATCTGCATCCAGGGAGAAGATGAAATTGCCTCCATGGGATATTGTATTGGTGCTTCCATGGCAGGAAAAAAGGCTCTCACTGCAACTTCCGGTCCTGGAATCAGCCTTTACAGTGAACAGGTTTCCTTTGCAATCGGAAGTGAAATTCCTCTTGTAATTGCAGATGTTCAAAGACTTGGGCCTTCAACCGGCTCTGCAACAAGGGGTGCTGACAGTGATATTCAATTTCTGCGCTGGGGAAGTACAAGCGGGGTTCCAGTGATCGTGCTTGCGCCAACAAATGCCCTTGACTGCTATGAGCTTGCTTTTTATGCTTTTAATTATGCAGAGGAATTTCGATGCCCTGTATTCATAGCTTCCAACAAGGAAATAGGTATGAACAAAGAAAGTTTTAATATGGATTCCATCACTCTGCCTTCAATCGTTGAACGTAGGCAATATACCGGGAATAACTATCTTCCCTTTAAAGCCAAAAATGATAAAGCGCCCCCATTTCTTCCAATTGGTGGAAAAACCATAGTAAGGCAGACTTCATCAACCCATGGGCCTGACGGATATATTACAATTGATTCGGACACCATTGCCAAAAATCAGGCAAGGCTGAGAAATAAAATTCATTCTGCCTGCAATAGAATTACTCTTTTTAAAGATAATATCAAAGAAAACTCTGATACCCTGGTAATCAGCTATGGTGTGACTTCCCGCGCTGTTGAAGATGCAATCAAGATACTTGAATATAAAGGACAATCTGTTTCAAGCTTGACTTTAAAGACTCTCTGGCCTGTACCGGAAAACCTTTTAAAAGAGAAAGCCAAAACTTTTAAACAGATTATCGTCATTGAAATGAATCTTGGACAATATGTCAATGAGATTCAAAGAGTATTAAAAGATAAAAAAATAAAATTTTATGGCCAGATGAATGGTGCTTTGATTTCACCTGAAAAAATAGTGGAGGTGATTGAAAATGAATAGTTCTATAGACAACTGTTTAAATACCTATTTAAATAAAAGCAGACCCCTTGTTTACTGCCCTGGATGCACCCATGAAAATATAACAAAAGCCCTTGATAAAACCTTTGCAAAATTAAATTTTGAAGCTGATAAAACTGTTATTGTTACTGATATAGGGTGTTCAGGTCTTTTTGATACTTTTTTTAATGTCCATGCCCTCCATGGCATTCATGGACGGGCTTTAACCTATGCTTCCGGCCTTAAACTTGCCAACCCTGAGCTTAATGTGATTGTGACAATGGGTGATGGCGGGCTTGGTATTGGAGGAGCCCACGTACTTGCCTCCTGTCGCAGGAATATTGATATGACCCTGATTATTCTAAATAATTTTAATTTTGGCATGACAGGAGGTCAATACTCCACCACCACACCCACCAATGCAATCGTTGGTTCTGAATTTTTAAACCAGGCTGAAATCCCTCTTGATATATGTGCCATTGCCAAAAGTGCGGGAGCCTCTTATATCACAAGGTGTTCAGGCCTTGACAGCGACCTTGATCAGAAGATTGCCAAGGCAATTGAGCATAAAGGTTTTTCCATGGTTGAAACCCTTGGAATGTGCACTGGACGTTATACAAAGAGAAATAAACTTACCCCAAAGGCTATTAAACAAATTATTGAGGATCTCCCACAATATTCTGGTAACATAGAAGAAAACCAGCGCCCTGAATATGGCAAACTCTATAGAGATCTTGCCAGGAAAAAAACAAATTTTCCTGAACCTGTTACCCTGGAAAAACAGTTTGATATTAAAAATTATCAGCGTCAGGAAGTGGTAATACTTGGCAGTGCAGGCATGCGCATTGTAACTGCTGGAGATATTGTCTGTTATGCAGGCCTGAATGCCGGCATGAATGTTTCTATAAAAAATGATTATAATATCACTGTTTTAAGAGGACAGTCAGTAAGCGAGATACTGATAGATCCAGACAAAATAGGTTATACCGGTATTGAATCTCCAACCATTGTACTTGCTTTAAGCAAAGAGGGAGTACAAAGAAGGCAGTATATATTTGCAGATTTAAAACCAGATACATTTGTTTTAAAAGAAAAAAGTGTTGCAATCCCTGATACCAAAGCAAGTGTTATTGAGATTGATTTTAAAAAATTAAAAATTAAAAAGCAGGACTGGGCACTTGCATCCCTTGGGGTATTGGCAAAAAATGAAAAAGCTCTTAATAAACAGATGCTTGAATCTGCTTTAAAGGCTCGTTTTAATGAAAAAGTTTATGACATTGCCATGGAGACTATTAATAAAACTATTCAATAAACAAGTGATGAGTTGTCAGGAGCACCTCATAACTCATCACTCTTTTGACAATTTTAAAAATTAAAGACTTTTGCTGCAACAGCCATGTCAATGAGATGGGGGCCTCCGTCAAGGAGCATATTGTTAAAAAATTTTGCTTCATCAATTTTACGGTTTTTTGCACAGGGAGTACAGATTCCTGTGGCAACCTCATTTTCCACAAGATATGGCAGATAATCTCCAGGACAGTCACCTGTATCGGTTTTTAGACTTAAATCCCTATCCTGATTTGCCCACATAACACCACCATCAATAAAAAACATATCAACATGGTGCCCCTTTGAGTGGGCAATTTTGGCAAATTGAAAACATCTTGTGGCATTTTCATTATCGTCTTTACTTAACACAAATAAAAAATTACTCATGAGCAACTCCTTTTTTTTAAATTTCTTTCAAAGTTAACATATACTAAAGATTAATATCAACTCAATATTTATTATAAAAACACCACATGCGAACTGTTTCAGAGTAACAATTTTAAAGATTAAGCATTAAACAGATGATAAACAGTTTGAAACATTATTCAAAGGTCAATTTATAGAGGTTGCAAGCAATAAAAAGATTGACCTAAACAATGATTAATGTTAAAAGTAACGGTTTGTATGCAATACTATATTTAATAGATATTGTGATTTATATTAATCCTTGCTCTGATGCAAATATCAGGGCTTTATATCCGTAAGGAGAGACAATGAGGAAGTATGAAACAGTAGTTATTTTAAATCCTGATCTCAAAGATCAAGCTCGTACAGATCTACTTGACAGGATTAAAAATATCATTTCCAAAGAGAGTGGTATTCTTTTAGATCTTGATGAGTGGGGCAATAAAAAACTTGCCTATGAAATTAAGAAAAAATTACGCGGGTTTTATGTTTGTGTTACTTATGGCGGAACAGGAGATCTTGTTAAAGAACTTGAGAGAAACCTGCGCCTGAGTGATGATGTGTTAAAATTTATGACACTCCTTCTTTCAGCTGATGTTACTGTGGAACAACTTGAAGAAGAAGCCAAAGGGGATCAAGAAGAAGTTTCGGATGAGGCAGAAGAAAAACCTGTTGAAGAAGAGACAATTGATGAAAAAACTCCCGAGGATGACAAAAAAGTTGAAGAGACTAAAGAAGAAGCTTAAATTTTTAATATTGGAGACAAACAATAATGTATAATCGTGGCAACCAAAGAGGCGGAGGTAAAAACAGATTTTATCAACGTCGTAAAATATGTAGATTCTGTGTGGATAAAGAACTTGAGATTAACTATAAAACTCCAAAAGCTCTTAGACAGTTCATTACAGAACGTGGAAAAATAATTCCCAGAAGAATAACTGGCACATGTGCTAAACATCAGCGCCAGCTTACCATTGCAATCAAACAATCGCGTCAGATCGCAATGCTGCCCTTTGTTGGCAGACCAATGTATTAAAAAGATTAAAGAGCATTGCAGATGACTGGCACAATAATACAGCCCACAGCAATAAAGGATATTCTAACGGGTATCTTTCTATGCATACTGATCATTTCCATTATTTATATAATGCCTTTGATCGGTGTATTTGCATGGATGTTTCTTCCTCTGCCTGTTTTATTCTACAGACTTAAGTCAGGAAGAAAAGGCGGTGCAATCATCATGGTTGCAAGCCTTGCTGTATTAATTATATCCACCAGTAACTTTGCACTTAATACACTCTATTTTGGTTCCCTGTTATTGACAGGTTTCTTCCTTGGTGATTTTATAGAGCAGCATTTAAGAGTTGAAAAAATCATTCTTTATACAGGGCTTGCAGTTCTAACAGCCTGTATGACAGTTCTGTTTTTATACTCTTTAACTTTTACTCAAGGGATTGATCAGCTGATTTCAAATTATATTACACGATATCAGGCCCTGTCAACACAGCTTTTTTCCCACTCTGCTGAGCTTTATCCGGAAATGAAAATTGACAAGCAAATGCTTGCAAAAGCCAGTTCATTGCTGGTTAGTGCCTTTCCGTCAATATTTATCAACTCATATCTTACCATGATATGGCTTAATATTTTATTGATTAAAAGGCTGCTCAAAACCAAAGGAATCATTGTTAAAAGCATTGAAAATTTAGACCATTGGAAGGCACCTGAGTATCTGGTGTTTGGAGTAATTGGTTTATCTGTTCTAATGTTTTTCCCCATGGGTGTCTTAACCATATTTGCTTTAAACAGTTTAATCATTTTAATGTTTGTCTATTTTTTCCAGGGAATTGCCATTGTATCATTTTTATTTACTAAAAAGAGTTCTCCCTTTGCATTAAGATCATTTTTTTATATCTTGATTGCGATTCAACCTCTTTTCATGTTCCTTGTTATTGGATTAGGATTATTTGATACATGGTTCAATTTTAGAAAACTTGATACAGCTTGTAAAAAAAAATAAATTGAAAAGTCAGTCTTATTAAACTTAAGGCTGGATCTTTTTGGAGGTATAAATGAAAATTATATTAAAAGAAACCATTGACACACTCGGCATTGCAGGGGCAGAATGTAATGTTGCCGAAGGTTATGGCCGCAACTATCTTCTACCCCAGGGCAAGGCTATTCTTGCCACACCACAAAATCGAAGGGTCATGGAGCAGACAAAGGCAAAGCTTGAACTTCAGATTGCCAAAGAGCGCAAGCTTGCTGAAGAGATGGCTGATAAAATCAAAGAAGTTGTATGTACAATTAAGGCCAAGGTGCATGAAGAAGAGCGCCTTTATGGGTCAGTCACTACCCATGATATAAAAGCTTCTCTAAATGATCAGGATATTGAGTTGGAACGCCGTTCCATCTTGCTTGCTGAACCCATTAAAGAAGTTGGTGAATATAAAGTACCTATCCGCCTTTATAAGGATGTTGAGCCTGAAATAACTGTAAAAGTTATTCCTGAAGAGAAAGAGAAGAAATAGAGCTACATATCCGGGAAGATTAATAATCTTCCCGGATACTTTTCAAACCAGATTCCTCTCTTAATGGAGAGTTATCTTACAATGAGATATATTTTTAAATTATATTGTGTTAAAAACCAACAAAACCACCACAGATCCTCTTTTAAACAAAATTCCTCCCCATGATATTGAGGCGGAAGAGTCAATATTAAGTGCAATATTTATTAATAATGACAGCCTTCTTGATATTATAGATATCTTATCGCCCGACGACTTTTACAAAGGCGCCCATAAAAAAATATTCAGTATCATTGTTGAACTTGCCAACAAACAGGAACCTGCAGACCTTATTACAGTTGCCAATGGACTTAAAGAGAAAAATCAGCTTGAAAGTGTTGGTGGAGCTGCCTACCTTGCTGCAATTTCCGATGCAGCTCCCATTGCTGTAAATGCAGTATATTATGCCAAAATTATTAGAGGCAAAGCTTCTTTAAGGCAGCTTATAACATCTTCTTCTCAAATAATTGAAAAATGCCTGGAGGATAAAGGCGACTTTGATGAGATACTAGATTTTGCCGAGACTTCTATGTTTAAAATTTCAGAAAAAAAAGATCAGAAATCTTTTCAGGAACTTGGTGATTTAATTAATATCAATATTGATAAACTTGAAGAGAGGCAGGGAAGTGACGGCGGCCTTTCAGGACTTTCCACAGGATATTTAAAATTAAATCATATTACTTCTGGTCTGCAGAGATCTGATCTAATTATCCTTGCTGCAAGACCAAGTATGGGAAAAACAGCCCTTGCATTAAACATTGCCAGAAATGTTGCTGTGGAAGAGAGAAAACCCGTTGCGGTTTTCTCCCTGGAAATGTCCAATGAACAGCTCTCCATGAGGCTATTAACCTCTGAGGCCCGTATAGATTCCAACAGGCTTCGAACAGGCTTTATAAGTCAGGAAGACTGGCAGAATGCAACAGATGCCGCCGGCATGTTAAATGAACTGCCTGTTTTTATTGATGACACTCCCAATATCACAGCAATGGAAATAAGAGCAAAATCAAGAAAACTGTTTCAAAAGCATAATGAACTCGGTCTTATAATAATTGATTATCTTCAATTGATGAAGCCTCCTTTTAGAACAGATAGAAGAGATCTTGAGATTGCTGAAATATCAAGATCATTAAAAGCACTTGCCAAAGAGCTCGATGTTCCCATCATGGCTTTATCACAGCTCAATCGAATGCTTGAACAACGATCTGACAAACGCCCAATGCTCTCTGATCTTAGAGAGTCTGGCGCCCTTGAGCAGGATGCTGATATTGTAGCCTTTATTTACAGGGATGAGGTTTACAATAAAGAGCCTGACAACCCTAAAAAAGGGACTGCTGAAATTATTGTGGCAAAAAACAGAAATGGCGCCACAGGTACGGCTTTTATGCATTTTCTTGGTCAATACACCCGCTTTGAGGAGCTTGCTCCAGATGCATACCAGGAATTTGAATGAAAAAAAAACTTTTTGGTAATACTTCCGGCCTGCGAAAAACCCAGCTAAAAACCATAGAATCACTCTATACCTTTAATACGCATCCTCAATTCATTATCGAGCCTCAGATTGCACAACTGCTGGTCAGAATGTCCCATGAAATCAAAAGACAGATAGGGCTTCTCATTGACCGTAATGGCAGGATCATCTATGTTCTTCTTGGTGATGCACACAAAGTTGTCATACCGGTAACTTCGGGGTATATGGCAATTCCCGGTAAGCTGAAGGGACTTCGCCTTATTCATACCCATTTAAAAGATGAACCGCTTACTCAGGATGATTTAACTGACCTTGCTTTACTGCGCTTAGATTATATAACTGCCATCTGTATCACCCCAGATGGAACACCAGGAAAAGTTTATTCCGGGCATATCCTGCCGGGTGAAGATTCAATTCCCTATCAGATTACCAAGAGCGGCAGTATTAACAGACTTGATATTGATTGTCTTACTCAAATTAAAGCTCTTGAAACTGAGCTTACAAAAAAAAATTCTTTATATAAACCAGAATCCGGCAGTGAAAACGCATTTTTAATCAATGCAACAACTTTAAATCCAAAGGAAGCCTGGGCTTCCATGGATGAACTTAAAGAGCTTTGCAAAACCAGTCATATCAATGTAGTTGGTACAGCAATTCAGAGGCGTAAAACCATTGATCCAAAATTTGTTGTGGGCAGAGGAAAGCTTTCCAGCCTTATTATCTCTGCTATTCAAAAATATGCAAGCATGCTTGTATTTGACACAGAGCTGTCAGCTTCCCAGATACGTTCAATCACTGATTTTGTTGAAATCAAAGTGATTGACAGAACCCAGCTTATCCTAGATATCTTTGCAAGACAGGCAAAATCAAGGGAGGGAAAATTTCAGGTGGAACTTGCTCAAATGGAATACCTTCTGCCGCGTTTGATTACTAAAAACACTGCCATGTCGAGGCTAACAGGCGGAATCGGCGGCAGGGGCCCTGGAGAGACAAAGCTTGAACTTAACAGGCGAAGGGTTCGCGACAGAATCAACCGCCTCAAAAAAGAGATAAAAAAAATATATAAACAGAGAAATCAGCAGAAATCACGTCGTAAAAGAAGAAACCTGCCTGTCATTTCAATTGTAGGCTATACAAATGCCGGCAAATCCACCCTGCTCAACACTTTAACACAAAGTAAAATCATTGCTGCAAATCGTCTGTTTGCGACCCTTGATCCTTCCAGCAGACGGCTAAGATTTCCAAAAGATACTGAAGTTATTATTACTGATACTGTTGGCTTTATCCAGAATCTTCCCAAAGAGTTGATGCAGGCTTTTCATGCCACCCTTGAAGAGCTCAACGATGCCGATGTTATTTTACATGTAATAGATATAAGCAATCCAAGATATATACAGCAAAAAGAGTCTGTTGAAAAAATTTTAAAAAGTTTAAAATTAAATACTACCCCTACCCTGCTGTTATTTAATAAAACTGATCAAATTAAGCTTGACTCTTTTAATGATCAGTGGCTGCTCAAGCAGGGATTCCCAATTTGCGCAACCAGAAAGCAGACATTAAAACCATTGATTGAAAAATTAGAATTAATGGTTAAGATATAAAATTAAGTATTGACCAGGACATTTTTTTAAAATAGATAAAGCTTGACTGAAAAATTATAAATGGAATGAGCATGAAAATAAGAGAGATTGACCAGATTATCAACAATTCATTAAAAACAGATTCCATAGATACACCTGACTGCTTTGGAGAATTCAACAAAAAGAACAAACTCTGCTCCGAATATTGCAGTGTTGCCATAAAATGCTGTGTCATGCATAATAAAAATCCAAAAATTGATATTATGGAACAGCTGTTAACCCATAACCATTATGCAGTCAAACTTAACTAAGAGACCTTTTGAAATGATTCTTATTGACACTTACGATATAATCTATTATTAAATAGAGGTTTTTTCATGTGGGGCTGTAGCTCAGCTGGGAGAGCGTACGGCTGGCAGCCGTAAGGTCAGGGGTTCGATCCCCCTCAGCTCCACCAAATATTTAATGATTTCAATAAGCAGGATATCAAAAAACAACCAACATACTCTTTTTTCTGAAGAGGTACAAAGTCAGGGTATACAATGCCAGGTATACTGATTTATTCATTACCTGAAATGGAGATTCCCATGGATAAAACAAAAGAAATCGAAAGTAGAATAATCAGAATTAAGCTCATCGATGGAACTCAAATCAATGGGCAAGCCAACATCAATAAAAGCCATAGATACGACCGTTTGTCAGACCTTATTGGTAGCTCTCAAGAACAATTCTTGACTATGATTAATGCCACTGTTCATGAAGATGGTTTAGACCAAGCGGTTAAATATAAAACAATATTTATTAATAAAAATCATGTGCTTTGGGCGAGTCCTGAAGATGGACAGAAATAATCATGAGATACTTTTTCTTTTTTTTGAAATCACCTGGTTTTTAGAAGTCTTCTATAGAATATAAAAAATGCATTAAAGCAGTTAAAAACGATTTTGTGCTATCTTGAAACTCGACACCAATAGAGAGCTGCCCCTGGGTTCGTTTGACATTTCTGACACATGCCATGGCACCCAATTCATCGGCAACTCCTGGAAATTGCATATAAACTCTTAAAAGGTCATCCTCTCTTAAAGCATTCATATTATTTTGATTATCATTGTATTTAAATCTACAGCCTTTTTTACTTATATCAAATATTACAGCTTTAAACTCAACATTTTTAGCTTCAATTCTACCTGGAATAACAACATCATTTCTTTTAAAATTTCTTAATTCTCTTTGCTGAACTACTTTGGGATATTCAATGGCAATGGCTTTTATAGGGTTGGTAATTGTTTCTATAACACTTGTTTGAAAGGCATATACAGAACCCTCATACAAATATTTAACAACCATCTTATTACCGGAATATAGCTTATTTTTAACACTTTTATATCGTTTGGGAAAAGTAATAAGCATGAATTCGCTTTGAAGCATACCTATGAACACACAAGTAACAGAAAAATTAACGCCGTCAATCTCAAGGTAAACCTTATTGCCAATTTCAATATAAATACCTTCGGATTTATCTAATTCTAAAAGGCCTTCCAATTCTTGCATCAGCTGTCCTTTCCCTATTATCTTAAATTAAAAATTTTTTATCTGTGTATTAATTTAAGTATTGATTCATATGATCTTTGTCAAGTACTAAAACGGCATTTTATCCATTATTTTTGAATAAAATGCCGTTTTAAAATCAACGAAGAGATTATATTATGGTTTTTCAAACCTCATGACAAAAACATGGCTGTTTCCTCTTCTAAACAGCAGCTGTACAGTTTTGCCTTTATCTATGTTTTTTAAAATTCGCTGGTACTCCTGAATTGTGGAAACTTTTTCATGGTTGATTTCCATTAAAAGATCTCCATGCCGCACTATGGTTGAAGCAGCCTGACTGTCGGGTTCCATGTCCAAGACAACAAGCCCATTGATATTGGCAGGATAGCCAAATTTTTGTGCAATCTGAGAGTCCATCTCTTTAAATTTAAAACCAAACAGGTCATAACCATTGCGCCCAGCAATTGTATCGGGATTATTATCAGGTCTTTTGCCAAGTTTTACCTTAATTGATTTCTTTTTGCCGTTACGTATCAATTGAACATTAATTTTTTCACCCACACCGGATTTTGCTACTATTAAAGAGAGATCTCTTGAAGATTCAATATTTTTATCATTTATTTTAATAATAACATCACCAACTTTAATGCCTGCCTCATCTGCAGGATCTCCCTCATAAACTTTGGCAATATATACGCCTTTGGTCTCTTTAATATTATAATACTGCCCAAGCTCTTTTGTAACATTTTGAATGGCAACACCCATCCACCCACGGGAAACTGATTGCTGATCTGTCAGTTGATCAATCACATCAGTTGCAAGGTCTGAAGGAATCGCAAATCCTATGCCCTGCCCTGATCTGATAATTGCAGTATTAATACCAATCACTTCGCCATCAAGATTTAATAGAGGACCTCCTGAATTTCCAGGATTAATGGAAGCATCAGTCTGGATAAAATCATCATAGGGTCCAGAGCCTAAGATTCTTCCCTTTGCACTGACAATACCTGCTGTTACAGTCTGTTCAAGCCCAAAGGGGCTGCCAATGGCCACAACCCATGAACCAACTTTGGTTTGTGTGGAACTTCCAAATTTCAGAGGTACAAGAGCCTCTCCTTTAATTTTAATTAATGCAAGATCGGTCATGGGATCAGTGCCAATAACTTTTGCATCATATTCTGTTTTATCATGTAATATGACTTTGATTTGATCTGCATCCTTGATCACATGATTATTGGTGACAATATATCCATCTTTGCTTATGATAAATCCAGATCCTAAGCTCTTTTCTTTTCTGTTTTGCGGTCCTTGATTAAAAAAATCATCAAAAGGATTTTTATTCCCCCCAAATGGCTGGCCAAAAAAATGATTAAAGACCCTTCCTCCACCTTTAATTGTTTTAACTGTCTGAATATTTACGACTCCGGGTTTGGCATCCTGGGCAAGCTTTGCAAAGCTTGATGGTACCATGGGTGTTTTTGCAACAGATAGTGCCGGAGCGATGATGATAGCCAAAACCATGATACAAAAAAATATTTTATTTGTGTGTTTCATTACAACCTCCACTTAAAATTATTATAATCAAAATCTCTGACTTAAAATTATAATAACGCATCTATATGACTTTTAAATGACGCCAGGATTATTATATGGTAATGTAATTTGAAAAACAGAACCTGAGTGCTGCCCGTTTGACACTGTAATATCTCCTTGATGTGCACGGACAATAGTTCTGGCAAGGCTTAATCCCAAACCAGTTCCAGCACTTGTTCTGGATATGTCAGCCCTGTAAAATCTTTCAAATATTTTTTCAAAATCATCGGGTGCAATACCAATCCCTGTATCCTCTATTTTGATTTGAACTTCACTATTTTTCAAAATTAAAACAATGCTTACCACGCCATTTGCAGGAGTATATTTAATTGCATTATCCAATAGATTGGAAAATGCCCTTTGAAGCATTTTCATGTCTGAAAAAATAATTATATTGTCCTGGATATCCTGGGATAATTTTATATGTTTATCCTCTGCAAGCGGGGCAAAAAGTTCACACGCCTCTTTGATCATTAAAGAGAGATTTGTCATTTGAAAATTAAACTCACCCTCTCCTGCTTCTGCCCGTGAAATTACCAGCATTGTATTGATCATATCAAGAAGACGGTCTGACTCTTCAATGGTGTTTGAAGCCATGGTGCGATAGTTGTCCATATTTTCGTCATGGACAAGTGCAAGTTCTGCAAAACCTCTGATTCTCGTAATTGGGCTTTTTAAATCATGGGCAATATTATCGCTCATCTCTCTAATATTTTTGACAAGTTCTTCTATTCTGTCCAGCATGGAATTAAAAGTTATTGCAAGCTGATCAAGTTCATTTTTATTGCTGACTGCACAGACCCTTGCTTCAAGATTAGACCCTGAAATATCCTGGGCTGTCTTTGTAATTATTTTCACACCTGACATTGCCTTTGCCACGAGAAGCCATCCAGCAACCGCAGAAAAAACAGTGATAAATCCCATGGCTGCAAAAAAAACCTTTTTAAATGTCGATAAAAATTTAGATTGATAATCCATTACAATGCCGGTTTGCAAAATTGCATTTGATGCTACAAAACTGTAAAGGATTCTTGCTTTTAGTTTTGTTGATGGAATAACAATGGTCTCAAAGAGGTCACTATTGGTGATAATAAGTGTTTTTAAAGCATGCTCGTGAATATTAACGTGCTGCCAGTATGACATATGGGAAGATGCAAAGACTTCTCCCGAAGGGTATAAAAGTCTGCAAAAAATCACTTTTTCCCCTGCTGCCTGGGCTTCGAGCACTGCAAGCTCCCTTGCACCCATTAAACCATTTCTTTGAATAGTTGCAGTAAATTTGGATGCATTGTCAAGAAGGATCTGATCTGTCTGGGACTGAAGGGTCTGGATAGCAAGAAAATAAAACAGACCAAAGACAACACCTGAACAGATGGTAAAAATTCCAGTAAACCAGAGAGTCAACCTAAAGGCTATGGTATTAAATATTGTTTGACCCATTAAACTTTCAGGACATATCCCGCACCCCGGATCGTATGGATAAGTTTTGGTTGGAAATCCTTATCAATTTTATCTCTTAATCTGCAGATTCTTGCTTCTACAACATTGGTCATGGGATCAAAGCTGTAATTCCAGACATGTTCAATGATCATTGTTTTTGATACCACCCTCTCTTTGTTCCTCAATAAATACTCAAGAAGGGAAAATTCAAGAGGCTGCAACTCTATGGTTTCATTGTCTCTTTTTACCTGACGTTTCAGAATATCAACATTTAAATTGGCATAACTAAGATTTACAGGATCTGTGATATTGCCGGCCCGCCTTATCAAGGCTTGTACCCTTGCAAGAAGTTCAGAAAAAGCAAAAGGTTTGGTAAGATAATCATCTGCTCCTGCCTGGAGGCCATTTACTCTGTCATCCACCCTGTTCCTTGCACTTAAAATAATTACAGGAGTATTATTATTATGTTTTCTAATTTTTTTAATTAAAGATATACCATCTAACAGGGGCAGCATTATATCCACAATCATTGTATCATAGGGTTTGTCAAAGGCCATTTCAAAACCTTGAGTTCCTGTTACAGCATGGTCCACTGCAAAACCCGATGAACTGAATCCTTTTTCAATGAACTTTGCAATTTTCATATCATCTTCCACAAGAAGAATTCGCATGGGAATTATCCTCTACTTTCTTTTTAAAACACCAAGAGTTTTTATCATTTCAACCTCTTCATAATCTTGCGAAGCAATGGCGATTTCATAGACCTGTCGCGGAGCCTGTCCACCCTTATCAGGATTAAAAAAAATATCATGCATAACAAGAAATCCCCCGGGCTGGATATGGCAGGCCCAGGTTAAAAAATCTTCATATACTGTGTCAAAGGAGTGTCCACCATCAATAAAAAGCATTGAAAGAGGTGTTTTCCACATTTTTCCAGCAAGGTTTGAACTTGCAACAATCGGTACAACTGTGTTCTCAAGGCTTGTTTGAGTGAGTGTCTGCTGTAAAAAAGGAAATGTATTAACCTTTGATAATTTAGAATCAAAAAGATCAGGATCAAAATACTCTTCACCCTGCTGCTGCTCCTCTGATCCTTTATGGTGATCAATTGAAAACAAAATAGAATCTTTTTGTTTACATGCACTTCCAATTATATAGGCAGATTTGCCACAATAACTGCCTATTTCAAGAACAGGGCCATTTCCCGATGCTTTAAGGGCAATATTGTAAAGCTGTAAAGCTTCGTTGTCATCCATGAAACCTTTAATGCTCTTCAATAGATCAAAATCAATCTTCATCATAGCTTCTCACAAGAATTTCTCTTGGTTTAGATCCAATTTGAGGTCCTACAATACCCTCGTATTCCATCATTTCAACAAGGCGTGCCGCCCGGTTATAACCAATGCGCAAACGTCTTTGGACAAAAGATATTGATGCCTGTCGTGTTTTAGTCACAAGAGACACAGCCTCATCATATTTTTCATCATAATCAGCCTCATCAAACTCCTTTGTCTCATCATCAACCTTGCCTATTGTAATATCTTCAATATAATCAGGAGCTTTCTGATCTCTTAAAAATTGTGTCACCTTTGCAATCTCTTTTTCAGAGATATAGGCACACTGGATCCTGACAAGCTTTCCTGTTCCAGGAGGACAGAACAGCATATCCCCGTTACCAAGAAGACTTTCAGATCCTCCGCCGTCAAAAATAGTTCTGGCATCAACCCTTGAAGATACCTGAAAAGAGATCCTTGTGGGAAAATTGGCTTTAATACTTCCTGTAAGCACATCAACAGAGGGTCTCTGGGTGGCAATGATCAGATGAATCCCAGCAGCCCTTGCCATCTGGGCAAGCCTTGTCAGAGCGAACTCCACATCTTTTGACGCCACCATCATAAGATCTGCCAGCTCATCTACAATGACTACAATATAGGGCAGTTTTTCAAACTGAACCTGATTTTCACTTGATTCATCTTTTTCATTTTCTATGTTATTAAGTCTTGAGGCAACCATGCTGTTATATTGAACAATATTTCTCAACCCTGTCTGTTCAAGCATTTCATAACGCCGTTCCATCTCCTTTACAGCCCAGAAAAGTGCATTTGTAGCTTTTTTCATATCTGTAACAACAGGAGATATCAAATGGGGAATATCATTATACACAGAAAGCTCAATGCGCTTTGGATCAATCATGATCATCTTGATTTCATCTGGAGTAGCTTTATACAACAGGCTAATGATCATTGCGTTTAATCCAACACTTTTACCGGTTCCTGTGGCACCTGCAATGAGAAGATGGGGCATGGAATCCATTTTCGTTACCACCGCTCTCCCAAGAATATCTTTTCCAAGACCAAGGGTGAGAAAAGATTTGGATTTTACATAATCCTTTGAAACAATCAAGTCTCGTAAATTGACATTTTCCCTCTCATCATTTGGAATTTCAATTCCAACAACATCTCTGCCTGGAATGGGTGCAACAATTCTTATGCTTATGGCACTTAAGGCCAGGGCAAGATCATCTGACAACCCTGCAATTTTGCTTATCTTTATTCCTGAAGCAGGTTTATATTCAAATGTTGTTATGACAGGTCCAGGCTTTATCTCCACCACCTCCCCTGTCACATTAAAATCACTTAGTTTATCTTCAAGAATCCTGGCTTTGTTTTTTAACAGATCAGTATCAATATCGTTATCAAGCTTTTTTGCCCTGTCAAGAAAAGAGATTTTGGGAAGAGTAAATTGCGATTTTTCCCTTATGTCTGCAAATTGAACCTCTGGTTTAAACTCTGAATTATCCTGTTCTATTTCAACAATGTTAGGTTCCATGGAAATATCAGATTCTGTTACTTCCTTTTTTGTTGATCTTTTTTCACAAATTTTAATGATCTTATCTTCTTTGGAAACTAAGGGTGTAATATCAATCTGTTTTTGCTCTTCTACTCTCCTTTTTTCTCTTTTCTGCTGAAAATTTTCATATTTTTCTTTTAAAAAATCAATAAATCCCTGGAAATCACTGGCCATGGTTTTTACAAGATCCACGGTTTTCTGATTGATAAAAAGACCAAGTGTAATAATTGAAATTCCCGTGGTAAGAATAAAACCCATGATTAAAAAAAAGGTCAAAATAATTATGGACCCTGTGATATTGGCATATTTTAATAAAAAAGAGGTAAAGAAAATACCAATAATACCGCCCGAGGAGATAGTTGTATTAAAAAGGTTATAACTATCTTTAAAAAGAAAAAGCATACCACCTGTGCAGGTCATTAACAAAAGGCTGCCAACCAGGGTCAGATATATTATTTTCAAAGGCCTGGCCTTGATTATCCATACACTTATAAACATTAAAACAACGGGTATCCAGAAGGCTCCCAGCCCAAAAAGAAAAATAAAAAACCCGGCAAAGTGAGCACCTAAAAGTCCAAATGCATTATGAATATTATCGGGTACGCTGAAAAAATCACTGCCCACGCAGGGATCTGCAATGTCATAGGAAAAAAGACTCACACAGGTTAATACTATCAAAAAAAACAGAAGTATGCAGATAAGTTCTTTTTTCATACTTCAATTATCACCGGTACAATCAAGGGTCTGCGGCCTATGGTAAAGGCAAAATACTGTTTCAGGGCTTTTTGCAGTTTTTTTGTGAGAAACTCAATTTTTAATTTGATATCTGGATCTGTCTCCTCTACAATCTCAAGGATAACACACTGGGCATCATCAATAAGGTGCCCAGTGGCAGAATCAAAAATAAATCCCTTTGAAGTAAGCTCAGGACCGTACAGCACAACCCCTGTCTCTTCATCAAGCACCATGGTAACAACAACGAGTCCTCCTTCAGAAAGTTCCCGCCGCTCTTTTAAAACACTTCTTCCCACATCTCCAATACCTTTACCATCAATAAAAATTCGACCTGTTCGAATACTGGATTCAACAAAGTTTTTTGTATCATTATCTATATTTTCATCCTTGTGAAAGGTGATAATATTGCCATTTTCTGCCACAATAACATTCTGCTTTAAGACACCCTGTTTTTCAGCAAGCCTGGCATGCATGACAAGATGCCTGTATTCCCCGTGAATGGGAATAAAATATTCAGGCTTTACCAAATTAAGCATGAGCTTGAGTTCTTCTTGATGAGCATGCCCCGAAGTATGAATTCGAGCGATTTTTGAATACACTACATCCGCACCCCTGCGGTATAGTTTGTTGATAATACTTGCAATGGCTTTTTCATTTCCTGGAATGTGTTTGGATGACAGTATTACCTGATCACCTTTTTTGATCTTGATTTGCTTATGCATGCCCGAAGCCATACGAACCAGAGCTGACATGGGCTCACCCTGACTGCCCGTGGTGATGATTACAAGCTGGTCGTCTCTATATTGTCCTATCTGTTTTATATTAAGTATGGTTTTTTCAGGACATATGATATGCCCAAGTTCCATGGCCACAGCAACCATCTGTTCCATGCTTCTACCGTTGATAACAACCTTTCGACTGTTTTTAACAGCTATATCAATGACCTGCTGAATTCTGAATACATTGGAAGCAAACAAGGCAACAATCACCCGGTCTTTCGCTGCATAAATCAATTTTTCAAGATTTTGAGCCACTTCATTTTCAGATATTGTATATCCCTCAATCTCAACATTAGTAGAATCTGACATTAATGCCAGAACACCTTTTTCACCAAATTTTGCAAAACTTGAAATATCAGTATCTCTCATTTTGTCTGCATTATGGGAGATACGAAAATCCCCTGTATGAACAATAACACCTTCAGGAGTTTTTATGGCAAGGCCGACACCATCAATAGTGCTGTGGCTGACACGAATAAATTCAATTTCAAATGGTTCGATAGAGAGGACTTCTCCTGGATTAACAAGATTCAGATCAATATATTTATTTAACCCAAATTCAATGAGCTTATTTCTTATAATTCGCAGAGTAAACCCGGTTCCATATACAGGAAGCCTTATCTGTTTGAGAAGGTAGGGCAAGGCTCCTATGTGATCTTCATGGGCATGTGTTATAATAATTCCCTGGACTTTGTCACGATTTTGTAAAAGATAATCCATGGCAGGTATAACAATATCAACACCAAGCATATACTCTTCGGGAAACATGAGTCCTGCATCAATAATGAATATGACATCATCATATTCAATTACCATCATATTAA
>JAOZRI010000509.1 GCA_029940235.1 Desulfobacula sp.
AAGTAAGTGAGACAATCTTTATAACTGTCGACCGAATTTTAAGGAATTTTTCTGGATACTAAAGCCAAGGGTCTTCTGGATATACTCACTGCCGGTTGCATGAAATCCTGCATATACCAGGCAGTAGGATAATAATTTTGGGTTTTCATCTGCCAGAATATTCCAGATATCTTTTTTGCTGACGCATAAATTCATTAATAGAGGGCCAACAGCCTGGAATCCCTCCTTAAGGGGAAGGTCAACGGGATGAAACCTGCCTTGCGGGATGTTCTCAATCCTGGAAGGTTCAATCCTGGCCAGGGTTGTCTGTTTGCCAATCCTTAAAAAAAGTTTGGGATTGATTTTAAATGCAGGGATATAAAAATATAATATCTTTTGTTTATCGCTCTTTTGAATAATTGTTGGGATGTTTGCAATTTTGATCAGATGGGCATGGGTGGAACACTTAAGTTTGGAAAATTCAATCTGCAACCGCCAGAAAGGCATGTGAATATCTGATTTTGTATCAAAAAACATGGCCTTGATCCTGTTGAGTTTTTTATTGGAGATCAGCCAGAAACTCGTGCAGTTATTACAATGCAGAACAAGGGAATCGGTCTCCCCTTTAAGATCCCATCCGCAATTGGGGCAGATACTTGGGGTAAATTTCAGGTTATAGGCCGGAGATTTTTTATTGGCATCCAGATCTGATGAACGCATGGCAACAGCACTGCCTGTCAGTCCATCATACATCAAATCTCTATCCTGGTAAAAGGGCATGAAAATCAGGCTTAAAATTTCACCGATATGTACTTTTTTATCACCAGTTCCTCCAATTTGCTGAAGAATCTCTTTTCTGGAAATTGCGGGTGGCAGAAATGATCCTGTGATTCCTTTATGGAGAAATTTAAGTTTTTGCGTCTGGGAACGAAGTCCAAGGGTTGGAGGCAATAAAGATTTTTTAACTGCAAGATAGGAGAGATCAATAACTCTAAAGCCGGGTGTTTTTTTGCCCAGAGTGAATTCAAGACCCTTAAATCTCCAATAGGGCACATATGCAATTTTAAGGCTTGAATATTTTTTTAGCGTGGGTTCCATATAATAACATGGAAAGGGGTGGGTATGAAGAATATTACAGGTTCTGCAAAAATCACATTGAATAATATATTCTGTCTCGTTCAATACAACAGGAGCTCCGCATTGCGGGCACTGCATATCTATCTGAAAATTATAAGTGCTCACCACAGCCATTGCAGAAATTTGAGTTTACCAAATTTTTACTGCCACATTTCTGGCAGAATAGTTCAGATTTTTTCTTGTCAGCCTTTGTGCCGCATTTCGGGCAGAAATTTGTACTTGCAGCCAGATTTTTACCACAGTTGCTGCATTGTTGAAATATCATGATCTGATGTCCGCAAAAGGGACAGAATCCGGCATCATGGGGTATCATCTGGCTGCAGTCAGGACATTTTTGTTTGATCTCTTCAGCTGGTCTGGAACTTGAAGCTTGCGGCTCTGTCATACTTGCAACCATTGAAGGTATCATAAATCCAAGCCCCATGCCCATTCCCTGCCCGGCAGTTCCAGGGTTTTCACTTGCTTTTTCCATGGCAGTGGCAGCTTTTAACTGCATGAGCTTGTTCATGTCTTTAAAAAGCCCGAGGGCACTGCGGTCATCCATGAGTTTCTGGACATCCTGGGGCGGGGTGATGGAGGTGATAAAAAGATCAGTCAGGCCCAGACCAAATTTGCTGAATTCATCAACCAGACCTTTTTGCAGACCCTGGGCCCATGTTTCATATTGACCCGGAAGATTTAAAATAGTATCCAGATTCTCTCCCATATAGTCATTGAGTCTGGAGACTATAACCTTGGCCAAATACTGCTCAATATCTGCTGTGGTGAAATTTGCCATGGTTCCGATAAGTGAGTTGATAAACAATAAGGGCTGGATGACCCGTATATTAAACATGCCAAATGCTC
>JAOZRI010000510.1 GCA_029940235.1 Desulfobacula sp.
TTCAAGCTCAACCATGACAGAGTCAATGGATTCAAGTAAAGTAACATTTTTGACAGAATATCCATAGATTTCCTGGCCCTGCTTAAATTGTATTTTTTTCATCTGTTTGTTTTTCCCGGTTATTGAAAATATTTGTTCCTAAGCGTTATTAAACTTTCGTTCTTCTAAATAAAGCATACATATGATATACAGATATGTTTACAGAATATAAATGATGCAGGGAAAAATTACAATAACCATATATCTTGAAGATGCAGTTAGACAATTTAAAGTCCTTCTTGTATCACGGTAAATTTATCAATGCTAAAAAGTAAAATAGCTTTTCTTATTCAAAAGATTAAAAAATTGCATGGAGATCCCCATTATGTTGCCTTTGGTATGGCAATTGGGGTGTTTGTGGCAATTACTCCCACAATTCCTTTCCACACAATTATTGCCATTGCTCTTGCTGTACTTTTTAAGGCAAGCAAACCCGCAGCTATTATTGGGGTGTGGGTAAGCAATCCCTTTACAGTGGTTTTTTTATATTTTGCATGTTATAAAACAGGCCACCTTTTTTTTGAAGATTCTCTTAATGCATTGGAATCCATTAAAATTTTGATTGAGCATCTTGATAGTAATATTGAATTTTCTCAAAAGATTAATTATTTTATGGAATTTATTCAGACTAATATCAAAACTTTTATGATAATGAATTTTGGTGGGATTCTACTTGGGCTGCCTTCAGGCATAGCTGCCTATTTTGTTACAAAAGTTTTTTTTGTCCAATTGCGCAAGCAAAAAATTAAGAAAAACAGGGCTGTGAAATGACACATCCAGGGCAACTGCTTAAAAGCGCAAATTTATATGCAGGAAAGGAGCTGGGCCAAAATTTTCTTTCAAATCCTGCAACCGCAAACATGATTGTTGAAAAGACTCGAATTTCAAAAGAAGATCATGTTCTGGAAATAGGGCCTGGCCTTGGAGCATTGACAATTCCCCTTGCCAAGGCTGCGTTGCATGTTACAGCAGTTGAAAAGGATTCCCGGCTCATCCCTGTTTTACAACAGGTACTTGATGATGAAAATTTAAACAATATTGATATTATTAATAAAGATATTTTAAAAATTAATTTTTATGAGATGACCCCAAAAACAGATAAAAAACTTGTGGTCATTGGAAACCTTCCCTATAATATCTCTTCACAGATTTTATTCAGGCTTGTTGAGCAGAGATTCTGTATTGAAAAGGCATTTTTAATGTTTCAAAAAGAGCTTGCAACAAGAATAATAGCTCCTCCAGGAAAAAAAGATTATTCAAGACTGGCTGCTGTGGTTCAGTATGCTGCGGATATAAGTTTTGTTGCAGATATAGGGCCATCTTCTTTTTTTCCAAAACCTGATATAAATTCAACTATTTTACAATTTAAATTTTTTCATAAAAAAGAGCTTGATCAAGCCCAGGAAAAAATATTATTTAATGTAATCAAAGCTGCTTTTTCAAAACGCAGAAAGTCATTGAAAAATTCAATGGCAGGCGGTGAATTTAAGCTTGAAAAAAGTTTTGTTATTGCTGCATTGGAACAAGCTGGAATAGATCCAGCAAGACGTGCAGAGACACTTAATGTTGAAGAATTTAAATTGTTGGCAAAAGCTGTTGACAGGTTGTAACGATCTTTCTACCTGACGGGGCAACAAATTGAAAAGCACTAAACTTAATAAGGATTTTAAGCAGTGAACAAAAGAATTTCCATAGATAATCTCATTGAAATCGTTAGAACCGGCGGAAAAGTACAAACCGGTGTTGATATTTATAATGACAATGGTATTCTGCTTCTTGATAAGGATGTTGTTGTTAATAAAATCAAGATCCTTGAAATCATAAAAAAAAGCGGTATTAATTCTGTGCCTGTTAATACAGTATTAAATGGCGGTCTCTGGGATGGAGACGGCAATTTAATCAATGTTGGTGCAGATGG
>JAOZRI010000111.1 GCA_029940235.1 Desulfobacula sp.
AGTGTTTCTTGAGAAAAAGCCTACACCTGTTGCAAAGCCAGTACCTGTTGTAAAGGCTGTACCTGTTGTAAAACCCAAAAAAGACAGTGACAAAGATGGGGTTTATGACAAAGATGATAAATGTCCCGGTACGCCATCTGGTGCTAATGTAAATACCGCAGGCTGCTGGACACTTGACCATGTCCTGTTTGATTTTGATAAATCAGATATCAAATCGGAGGCCTACCCGAGCCTTGATGCTGTTGTCACTATCCTTGAAATGAATCCTTCCATGGATATTATTCTCCAGGGTCATACAGATAATGTGGGTACACCTGAATACAATATGGAGCTTTCCATAAGACGAGCACATGCGGTGAAAGATTACTTAGTATCTAAAGGCATAGATGTAAACAAACTTGAAACAGAAGGGTTTGGCTTTACAAAACCGGCTTCTTTGAATGGCACTGAAATGGGCCGCTCTATGAACAGAAGGGTTGAGATCAAGCCTTAAAAAATATTACTGGGTTGGCTCACCATATATTCGGAAATGATGAAACAAAGGGAGAAAAATTGAAAACAATAATTGGAATTTTAGTAATTGTATTTTTAGTTGCCACTGGCAGCGTAAATGCAGAAGATTTAACCACTGTCAAAGCAACAGATAGTGATATCAGTGAAAATTTGGATTTAGAGGTAGTGGCTTCTCTATTTGGGGAAGCAGAAAACCTGGAAGATTTTGAGAAAAAGCTAAATGACCCCAAATTACAAATTTCTAATTTAGACTTAAACAAAGATGGAGAGGTCGACTACCTGAGAGTTGTAGAAACCTCAAAGGGAGAAACTCACCTGATTTCAATACAGGCAGTGATTGGAAAAGATAAATTTCAGGATGTTGCAACTATTGATGTTGAAAAAGACAGCAAAGGAGAGACTCAAGTACAGGTAGTTGGTGATGTATATATGTACGGCCCTGATTATATTATCCAGCCTGTTTATGTTCATCCCCCAGTGATCTGGATGTGGTTTTGGGGGCCATTATATCGCCCTTGGCGTTCTCCGTTTTATTGGGGCGTTTATCCTCCATTTTATCGTCCCTGGCGTCCATATCCTATCCATAGATACAGAAGAAATGTTAACGTACATATAAATGTAAATAATTCATATCGACACACAAATATTAGAAGAAGTAAAACTTCAATAGAACTGCAAAATAAATCAAGGAGAAATGATTACGGCAAGAAAAATCCAGACAGGTCATTTGCTAAAAGGAATGAGGGGATTAAAAACAGGAAAGGTGTAGCTCCAAAAAAAAATTTAAATCCCAAAACAAAAGATATTAAAAAATCAACAGGCAAAAAAGTCCAGAAGGACTGGCAACCGGTCTCGGAAAAAAGAGGAAACAGCAGTAAAGTTAAAAATAACAGAGTCTCTGTACCATCAAAACAATCAAGACCAAATAAGTCGTTGAATAAAAAAAGAGTTAATACTCGATCTAATACTAATAGACCCCAAAAGATGCCAAAGGGAAACTGGGGGAGGAAGAGGTAGAAAAAGCCTTGTAACAATTTTTATTGTTTACATAGATGATGTGTGGTCATGTGAAGGTTGATAAAAACCTGGCCTGACAAGCGGTTTTAATAGCTGGCGCAATATACTGCGGCTGGATCAAACCTTTAGCTTGCAATAATAAAAAAATAGATATGGAGGGAAAAATGAAGAGTGCATTAAAAACAATCAGCTTATTATCCATTGCGATGATACCTGTTCTGGTGCTTGTGTCTTCTGTCTGGGCACTTGCGGGAACAACTCAGGTAAAACCCAGGCTCGTTGTACAGGTCACTATTGATCAGATGCGTGGTGATTTTCCCATGCGGTATAAAGATCGATTAGGAGAAGGCGGTTTCCGATATCTCATGGAAAAGGGAACCCATTATATCAATGCCCACTATCAACATGCCGATACAGAGACACCCATCGGTCATTCAGCACTCTTTACAGGCACTTATCCTGCATACAACGGCATTGTTGCCGGCAGCTGGTATGATATGGATAAGGGTCGCCTTATTTATAATTGTGAGGATGACCGTTATCCAATGATCGGCAAAGAACCGGCCAGGGGAAAAGGCAGAGCGCCCACTAATTTGTTGTCATCCACAATTGGTGATGAGCTGGTGATTTCCAACAACGGTCAATCCCGGATATTCAGCGTGTCAATAAAGGATCGCGGCGCAATTCTTCCCGCTGGTCACACTGGAAAGGCTTTTTGGTATTCCAAAAGTAATGGCTCCTTTGAAAGCAGCACATATTACTACAAAGAGTATCCAGGCTGGGTCAAACAGTGGAACGCAAAAAAAATTGCTGATAGCTACAAAGGCAAATCGTGGGATCTGTTACATGATATCTCAACTTACGTATTTGGCAGGAGTGATGATCGTCCTTTTGAAGTCGATATCTTTGATCTTGGCATAACATTTCCGCATCAACTAAAAGGGGATTCCAAATATTTCTATGCATCGCTGACATCCACCCCTTTTGGAGATGAATTAACACTGGATTTTGCCAAGACGCTGATTAAAGCAGAAAAGTTAGGGCAGGGCAAACAAACCGATTTTATTGCCATTAGTTTTTCCGCGACAGATTATATAGGTCACTTTTTCGGGCCGTCAAGCCTTGAAGCTGAAGATAATATTCTGCGGGTTGATCGCTTACTGGCTGACCTGTTACAGTTTATAGACGATCAGGTCGGACTTGACCAGACACTGGTCATTGTCTCCTCTGATCACGGAATGAATGAGGCTCCGGAGTATATGCAGAGCCTTGGGTTTGAGGTGAACCGCCTGACATCGGAAACAATTACAAAGGGTATTGTAAAGAGAGGGCTTACAGCCAGGCTGGGTGTGCCAGAAGATGTGATTAGGCTTTACGAACACCCTTACATTTACCTCAATGAGGAGGAAATCAAAAAGACCAAGTATAGTGTGGCTGAAGTTGAAACGGTTGTGGCCGAGGAAATTGTCAAGATCCCAGGTATTATAGGAGCTGTGACCAGGACAGATCTACTCAAGGGATCATTTGCCCCAACACGGGTAAATATGCAGATTCTCAACAATTTCCATCCCAAACGATCGGGCAATATCCATGTTATAGCAGATCAGTTCTGGTACTTCTACTACCAGATGGAACCAGCTTCTAAAGTTGCCGCAACCCATGGATCACCCTGGACCTATGACAGCTATGTGCCCATCTTTTTTACTGGTTATGGCATACCTGCCCAGCGGATTGCACGGCCGGTAACACCCTATGATATTGCTGCAACCATTGCAACCTGTTTAGAGATAAAGCCGCCTTCCGGTTCTGTGGGCATACCTTTGGTAGAGGTATTAAAGACAAAGTGAACCACTCCCTGCACAAATATTTGATTTAAAATATAATAAAAGGAAAAGAAAAAAATGAAAAATATCACCTGGAAACATAGGCTGTTGATTCTTATAACATCTGGCCTCTCTCTTTTGATCCTCTGTACTGCTTCCAATGCTGAAGAGGGCGGTTCCGGTCACTACGCCCCGGGCGGTGTGGCCACAATGATAGATCTGGCACCTACGCAACCCGGGTGGATCGTTCAACCGCTATACCTCCACTACGAGGGTAACGCCTCTGCAAGCAAAACATTGCCCATTGCCGGTGTTATTGCAGGGGAACTAGATGCCACCATTGATGCGTTGACACTGGGAGGCTTTTACACCTTTGAAAAATCTGTACTGGGTGCTCACTACAGTGTGGGCGCATACATACCCTATATGTGGATGGATGCGACAGCCACGGTTTCCATTGGGCCGAATACACTTGCCCCCCTGTCTGACAGTGTGGATGGAATCGGAGACATTACAATTATTCCCGCAGCACTGGCCTGGAAGTACGGCTCGTGGCAGTTCAATGCTTTACTGCCTGTGTATGCACCCACTGGCGATTATAAGGTCGGCAGGCTTGCCAACACAGGACTTAATTACTGGACTTTTGATCCAACCGTTGGGGTTGCCTACAACAATCCTAAAAATGGTTTTAACTTTGCGCTGCATACCGGTGTTACTATTAACACTGAAAACAGTGACACAGATTATACCAGCGGCTCTGTCCTACATGTAGAGGTCAGTGCCCAGCAGTTGTTACCATTGGGCAAAGGCTTTATAGGCATTGGCTTTAATGGTTTTTTATATGAGCAGATCAGCGGAGATGACGGCTCAGGAGCAACCCAGGGAGACTTTAAAGGCAGAAGCATGGGTATTGGTCCGGTGCTAAGCTATATTCTGCCAACGAAATCAGGCACAGGAGTGCTCGAAGTACGGTGGCTTCCAGAACTTGATACAGAGAACAGAGTTGAGGGAGATTATATCTGGGTCAAGGCAGCATGGCAGTTTTGAGCTTTTGAAACAATATTCAAAGGTGCTTGTCACAAAATATGTTTGCCTCTGACATAATCGCATAGGGTGTCGGTGTGGGGTTTGTACAAATTGTTTTTATTGATATTTAAGTGGAAGGAGTATGATGAACAGATTAAAAAAGAGTCATCTGTTTTTTAGCAGATTACTGGTTTGTTTTGTTTTTTTATTTGTTTCAGCTCAAAGTATGGCCGGCGCTCTTAGTGATGTGTTGATTGATCCCAGTGACGGTTACCTGGATATGAGTAACTGGTTACTTGAAAAAAAAGGACTTCTTCCTGTTCCTATTATCATTACTGAACCGGCCATTGGTTATGGCGGTGGTCTTGCAGCGGTTTATTTCCATGACAAACTCGGTGCCAAAAAAGGGGCGCCTCCAAGTATATCTGCAATAGCCGGCGCCAAAACTGACAATGGTACCTGGTTTGCAGGTGGCGGTCATATGGGGATCTGGGCCCAGGATAATATACGTTATACAGGTGGAGCTGGTGTTGGTCTTCTGAAAATGGATTATTACGGACTGTCAGGTTTTAATGGTCGGGGAAAAACCCAGGGAGTTCATTTTGAAACTAAAGCTTTATTTCTGACCCAGGAACTTCAAATTCGACTTTGGGACAGCAATTTTTTTGCCGGAGTCGGCTATACCCTGGTTGACACTAAAAATCTATTTAAACTCTCCAGTGAAATGTCAGCACCTGACCTGCCAGGCAGGGAATTTGACAGCCGCTCCGCAGCATTGAGCCTGATGCTCAATTATGACAGCAGAGATAATATGTTTACACCTTCAAAAGGTATTGCCGCAGAAATAAAATGCATGTCATTTAATGAAATCTGGGGAAGTGACCAGGATTTTATGAAATACAGCGCATTATTTACCGGCTATACTAAACTCAGAAAGAACCTGGTTCTGGGTTTGAGAGGAGCTGCAAAAATTCTTGATGGAGATGCACCTTTTTATGCATATCCCTATATTGACATGCGGGGTATCAAGGCAATGCAGTACCAGGGTGATCAAACTTTATTA
This sequence comes from Desulfobacula sp., assembly GCA_029940235.1. Lineage (GTDB taxonomy): Bacteria > Desulfobacterota > Desulfobacteria > Desulfobacterales > Desulfobacteraceae > Desulfobacula. The sequence goes on from JAOZRI010000111.1 coordinate 5,443, forward strand.
GGCGAGGCAGAGTTGCGCTGGGCTTTTACACCCCGCTGGGCATTGGTGGGTTTTGGCGGTGCTGGTAAAGCTTATAATGATGGAGCAAAAGGTAATACAGATATTATCTATTCCAAAGGGATTGGAATACGTTATTTAATTGCATCTAAACTTGGACTTCAAACAGGTATTGATATTGCCAAAGGCCCGGATGATACGACAATTACCATACAATTCGGCAGCTCATGGGCTTTAAAATAAAATTTTCCTCCTTCTTGCACTACGAACAAAATTGAACATTATTCAAGGTCTCTTGTCAACTCCTTGTATATTAAATTTTCATATACTATGTCTTTTTTAAAAAAATGTGGCATTTAACAGCCACTATCTTGTATCACAAGGGATATTGTCTCTGTAATTCAAGCAATCCTCAGGCACAAAAGCCCAAGTACAACAAATACATATCTTAAGTCGTTGGGACTTGAGGCAACAAGGACTTGCAATGATTGCATAAAATGCATCAACTACACCAGAGAACAAAACAAAAAGGTGTCCGCGAGGGTGTCCGCTTTAAATCGGATAGCTATTATTTCTTTAAATTGAAAGTTCAATATTTTAATTGTGAATAAAGGAAATCTAATATATAATTATTTTACTATGTTCAGAATTAACAGTGATTTTTTAATATCCGTAATTAGGATCACTTAAACAGGAGATTTGTAATGCAGTCAATAACTATAAACATTAATAATGAACAATTAGTTGATAAAGTCATGTGGTTTTTAGACTGTCTGAAAAATGATGGTTTAGAGATTATTTCCAAGGAAGATATTGATGATTTAAAATTATTAAAAGCAACAAGAAAAGAAAAATCTATTCCATTTAATGAGTATCTGGAAAATGCAAATTAATATTCGAAGAAGTGCCATTAAAGATTTTAAAAAAATTAACTATAAAAACAGAGAAAAAATTCATTTAAAAATTGCTGAGCTTAAAAATTTTTCAAATATCTCCAATTTAAAAAAATTAACAAATTTTGAACCTGCATATCGTCGTAGAATTGGAGATTACAGAATTTTATTTGATGTTCTGGAAGACACCATTGAAATTGGCAGAATACTGCATAGAAAGGATAGTTATAAATAATAATTCCCCCTCCCTAATTTATAAAAAATAAATCTATAGAAGGAACATTCATGAGTAAATCAAACGAAGTTGATTCATTAGATCTTTTGGGTGAAGCATGTTACAATTTTTCCAGCATAAGAATCTTGTCATCTCCTTGTATATTAAATTTTGATATGCTATGTCTCTTTTAAAAAAGTGTGGCATTTTTTAATATTACAATATTCATGGATTGGATATTTTGAGAAATGGATCAAAATACGTTTTCTCTATTGCGTACAAAGTTGTACAAACCCCGCATTCCTAAAAAGTATTTACATCGACAGCGTTTGTTCGATTGGCTGGACAAGTGGGTCCATCGCCCGCTGACTCTCGTCTCGGCTCCAGCTGGATATGGTAAGAGTATTCTTTTATCATCCTGGCTGGATGCTTCTGATTTACCTGGTGCATGGGTCTCACTGGGTAAAACTGAAAATGACCCTCGCCTGTTTTTGTCATACTTTCTGGAAGCAGTTCAGTCACTGTTTGCAGATGCTGCTCAACATACCAGAACACTGCTTAGTGCTTCAGTTTTACCCTCTCCCACAACTCTGGCGCACAGCCTGATTAACGAACTGGATCAGATCGATCAACCCTTTATTCTGGTATTGGATGATT
>JAOZRI010000511.1 GCA_029940235.1 Desulfobacula sp.
CTAATTTTTTTAAATGTTTAAGCCATGTGTGTTGAGCAAGTTTTCCATAATAACAGGCACTGCGGGACACCAGCCCGCCCATACTGTGCGCAATAATTATCAACTCTATTGACCAGGGTAAATGTTTAACAAATGTTTCAAGCAGATTAGCGAATTCTCTGCCGTTTTCAGATATATGGCGACCTGTATTATAATGCAGATAAACCGGGAAAAGTCCAAAATCATTTTCCAGTGCCATACCATGATTATGCTCTTGTCTATTCCATTGTAAATCGTTCATACAAGAGCCGTGCACCATTAAAACAATTTTTTTATCAGATTGCTGTATGGATTCAAAAAGTGTTGGATCTTTGTTTGTTATTCATGGCTATTCATTTATCTTCATTTGTACTTGAAGTCAATAATGGTTAATGATATTGATTATTATGCAATGCAATTTATTTTCTAAAAAAATGTATTTTGTTATGATAAATGATGGCATTTATATTTAATTAAATTGATCGATAACTTAATTGTAACAGGAGAATGATTATGAATACAATAATGGATGTTGTTAAAGCAAGAGATCCTTACGAAAAAGAGTTCCATCAGGCAGTTACAGAAGTTGCTGACTCTGTAAAACCTGTTCTGGATAAGAATGCTGAATACAGGTATGCAAAAATAATGGAACGAGTTGTAGAGCCGGAACGTGTGATTCAGTTCAGGGTTCCCTGGGTGGATGATCAGGGTATTGTCCAGGTCAACAGAGGTTTTAGAATTGAGATGAGTTCTGTTATAGGACCTTACAAGGGAGGGCTTCGCTTTCATCCTTCTGTAAATCTTTCCATACTGAAATTTCTTGCCTTTGAGCAGGTGTTTAAAAATGCATTGACCACTCTTCCCATGGGTGGTGGAAAAGGTGGATCCGATTTTGATCCCAAAGGAAAATCAGACAATGAAGTCATGAGATTCTGCCAGAGTTTTATGAGTGAGCTTTACCGGCATCTCGGCCCTGATACAGATGTTCCTGCCGGTGATATTGGTGTTGGCGGCAGAGAAATAGGTTTTTTGTTTGGTATGTATAAAAAGCTGAAAAATGAATTTACAGGCATTTTAACTGGTAAAAGCCTTAACTGGGGGGGGAGCCTTATAAGACCCGAAGCCACTGGATATGGCTCAGTCTTTTTTGCCAATGAAATGCTTGCAACAAAGAACGAAAGCCTTGAAAATAAGGTCTGCCTTGTTTCCGGTTCTGGTAATGTTGCTCAATACACCACTGAAAAATTAAATCATCTTGGAGCCAAAGTTGTTACTCTTTCTGACTCTTCTGGATATATTTATGATGAAAAAGGCATTGATGATACAAAGCTTCAATATGTTATGTATCTTAAAAATGTAAAACGCGGGCGCATTAAAGAGTATGCCCAAAAATATCCAGATGCTGTTTATACGGAAATTGATGCAGGAGCTGATCATAATCCTCTCTGGGATCATAAAGTTGATTGTGCTTTCCCCAGTGCAACTCAGAATGAAATTAATGCAAAGGATGCCCAGAATCTTGTTGATAATAAAGTCCATGTGGTTTGCGAAGGTGCAAATATGCCCACCATGCCCGAAGGAATTGATATATTCCTTGACAATAAGATTCTTTTTGCCCCTGGCAAAGCAGCCAATGCCGGCGGTGTTGCAGTTTCAGGACTTGAGATGTCGCAAAACTCAATGCGGATCAAATGGTCCCGTGAAGAGGTGGAAGCCAAACTCAAGGGCATTATGCAGAGTATCCACCATTCATGCATTTCAGCTGCAGAAGAGTATGGAACACCCGGCAACTATGTAAATGGAGCCAATATTGCAGGTTTTGTAAAAGTAGCTGATTCCATGATGGATCAGGGTGTTGTGTAAGTTTTTCTGATAGTTTACAAAGGTAAAGTTATAAAGGCTGGCAGGTTTTTAACCTGACCAGCCTTTTTTACA
>JAOZRI010000512.1 GCA_029940235.1 Desulfobacula sp.
TGTTGCTTGCGGCGGACATATAAGTCTCCTTTTCTCTATAAAAATCAATCTTTTGAATTTGCATTGTTAAATGAATCAAACATGCTTGCAAGATAATTCATCTGGGAGTTCATTTTTCCGATAAATGTATCAAGCTCGATAAACTGTCTTGCCATCTGTTCATATTTCTTATCAAGTCTTAAGGTCGCAATTTCAATACTGTCAGTTAAATTGTCGATTTTTTCCTGGGCATTACCTTTCTCAGCATTAACTACTCCTGTAGTGGAGTTAGTCATGGATCTTAATTTTTCATTGAGCGTATCTCCAAGACCTTTGATCTCCTTATCACTGTCCCCAATAAATAGGGCTGCAACATCATCAAATGAAGAGGCAAAAATCTCATCCAGAATACTTTGATCAAGAGTTATGCTTCCATCCCGGTTTTTTTCCATTCCAAGATCAGCAAGAGATGTGATACTGGTTCCTGTATCAATGGTTGTTCCGAGAAGATCAAAAAGAGTTGCATCAATGGATTTTATAGAATATACATTGGAAAGAATTCCATTTTCGCTTTGCTCATCTGCTGCATTGCTTGTTTTTACATCTATATCTTTATTAAGCTCATTATATGTATCAATAAGATTGATAATTTTTTCTTTCATGGTTTCAGATGAGGTAGAGATACTTATTTGAGTTGAGTCAATTTTTTTAAGGGTCAATGAAACACCTTCAATAACATCATCTATCCCTTTGTTGCTCTCTCTTTGATAGTCGTATCCATCTATGGAAAATGCAGCATTTAAAGATCCGGCTCCATCAGCTCCCTGGATTTCATCCATTGAAAGATTTGCACTGATTGATATCCTGCTTTTTTCACCGGTAGAATCTGCCGTAAAAGTAAGATGCCATGGATTATCTCCAATGCCGCTGTTAATCATGGCAGCTGTCATTCCACTGTTGTTTACATCATCATTAATTAAAGAGACAGCATTTGTGTAGGTGGCACCCGGAGGAACAGTTACATATACTGGATCAGTGCCTGCTCCCACCTGATAGGAAAAACTAAGCTCAGGAGTAATAAAGGCAGGTCCTTCAGTCACAAGAATTTGATGGTTTACAGTTGAGTCATGCTCAGTTGAAGAGAGTTTTACATAGCTTCCATTTTCGCTTGTTGCAGCAGTCGCTGTTACATAGGTTGTCTCTCCATAAATATTTTCTAAGTCTGCATTTATTGCATCCACAATATCTTCAATACTTGAGTTGGCTGCAATGGTCAGAGAAATTGTCTGCTGCCCTGTCTCATGCTCAATAGTAAAACTAAGATCTGTATTTTCAGTTACAGCAGGTTCTGTAAAAGTTGTCAAAGTCGTGGTTGGTTCTGCATACATTACAGCGCCTGAACTTGCCACACCAGTTGTGGCCTGGAATGAACTTTTTGAAGCAAGACGATCTATTGCAAGAGAGTATGATGATATTGCAGCCCCTGAATTAGCCTTAACCAAAGCAACTTCTTCATCCACACTTGCTGATCTTTCCATAAAGTTTGATTCTAAGGAGAGAGATAATGCACTTGACTTCATTGTCAGTATTTTTGCATTTAAGGAATTAAACTCAACAACCTGTTCTGTAAGCCTTGTTTGTTTAGCTTTTTTTATATTAATTGATGTTTCATCTGCTGCCCGCAGATCATCAAGCATCTGCTGGAGTTCAAACCCTGATCCCACACCTAAACTTGATATTGATCCTAATGCCATTTTTTTTACCTCTGATTTTCAGTATAAACTATAGTATTTATCGGTAGTTTTGAGATAAAACATTAATAAAATATTTTTACGATTTTTTAAGCAGGCTGTTTAGCTTTGTATAAGCTTCACGGGCAGCTTCCAACTGCCCTGTTTTCTGATAGCAGTCTCCGATTTTCTTTAATAAATGAACACGTTGCGGAAGAGATGTACAGCAGTTTTCAAATGCC
>JAOZRI010000112.1 GCA_029940235.1 Desulfobacula sp.
ATAAAAAAAGAGTTAAAAAGAGTACAATTACAAACCTCAAAATCCCAAGTGCCAGAAGTTTAGGGGTTTTAAAAGCGAAAAAAACACCTTTAATATTATATTTTATACCATGAAAAATATTCATTGTTTCCAACTATTGCCTTCTGTCTGTTGTCAGTTTGTTCCACAATGCAGATTGTTTGCCAGCATACACTCTTTGGCAAAGCAAATTCAAGGCTGGAAATTCATTTTGTGTAACAATCAGTTGATTAATCTGGAACACATTGAATCCAGTATGTTATATCCTGTGAAAATTCCTTATACGAAACATTGGTTTGTTGAGCAATTATATTATCCTCAAGCTTGAATGTTTTTTTATAGCAATCAAAAAAATCCAGGCTGTCATTATTATTTAATTCTTTTGTTTCTCTGGCTTTACAGATAATCTGCCAGATATTTGTTGTATCTTTTGTTATGCTGGCCTCTTTTAATATGTCCATTACCTTTTGTGAAGTATGAATTTTTTCGGCTGCACCGCTGCTTTCAAGCCTTGAGGCATTGTTTACAGCTTTTCCAATGGCTGTTACAATTTTTCGTTTCTCACTGCCCAGAGGCCCTATCATGGCAGAACCGATTTCCAATCCTGCTCTAAAACTTATATCTATCTGCGCATTAGTCAACATATCTTTGACTCTGCCAGCTTTATCCATTGTATGCTGACCTTGTTTTAGCATATTGATCTCATTAAAAATGGAAGAAATTGTAAAAATCATGAGCATAATTCTCTCATATATTCCCATGGAAAAATGACTCTTTACACCTCTCCTGCTACTATCAAACGGTGAAGTGTTCTGAAGAAAAACACAATCACCCATAAAATTATCCACTCTGCATGAATATTTATATGCATTATCAGCAGATATCTGGTGACACAAATTTAAAATATAAAAATAATCTCTTGGCCTAAAGTGTTTTCTAAGACTTGCAGATCCAACCATATCCATAAATGCATACACACCATCTGTTATATTGACAGCTTCCATATTAAGCTGGTTTTCATCCACAGCACCTACAGCTCTTAGGTATTGTTTCTGGGCATTGAGCTCAATCTCTCTGTTTTTCAATTGTAATGCAGTTTTTCTAAGACGTTTCTCTTTTCTCCAGATGATATGAGCGGCCTGCTTACCTCTTGCATGGCCGATATATGCAAGAGAAGCCATCTCAATGGCAGATATCAAAAGATTCAGTCGTTTTGTTAATTGATTTTCATGGACAAATTTTCCATCAATTTTGTCCAGCAACTCCTCTTGAATGGTATTAAATACAATGGCTCCATAATCAGGTATATAAGCTGAAACAAAATTTTTTGCTTTAAACTGCATTACAATGGCATTATTAACTTTTAAATCAGGCAGATATTGAAAAGAATTACCATCAAAGGAGAGAACAGAAACTTTAGACTGTTCTCTTTTTGCATCTTTGACTGCTTTACTAAGATCGATAACAAGTATTTTAATGCCTTGTTCATAAAAATCTTTATGCTTTCTTAAAACAAATGAAATAATACCATCAGTCTCTTCTTTTGATCCAAACTGAGTATCTTTATAAAGTCTGACAGGTGATAAGCCTCTATAACGAACTATAAAATTTCCAAAATATTTAAATATTAATCCTGATAATCCTCTGCCATTAAATTTATGCATCACACCCCTGTCCCATTGAGCAGGAGGTAAAAATTTCAGATAGGTTCTATTGGTACCAAGGAGTAATCCCACATGTCTTGCCTGGAGTAATTTCAGAGAGAAGGATAAAAGGAAATCTAAGGTGTCTTTTTTTTTAAAAACAATCCGTTCAAATTTTTCTATATCAGGTAATTCTAATTTCATTTTTTGAATACAGGCTTAAAAACAAATCAGTATCACTGTTTTTCATTTGATTTTTGTGAAAAAGGTTTTGAAAAATCGAAATTTCCTGTGTCTTAAAAGAGATCAACGAACCAATAAAAAAAATATGATAAATACGATAGACATTATCTGACACAATCTTTAATATTTTGTCTTTTCGTTTTTCCATGCGAACAATCCAGTCATTTAATGTCTTTATATAATGAGTCCTGAAATTTTCTGCATTTAAAAGCTCCAACCCGGAAGAGCCGGCAAGCTTTACAAGATCATGTTCAAACATCAGCTCACCACCGGGGAACATATATTTATCAAGAAATGAGTTTTCCTTGCCCTTTGCTCTTTTGGTGTTTGTGGTAATGGTATGCTGCATGAAAAGTCCGCCTTTTTTAAGACTTTTATTGACAATTTTAAAAAAATCAAACATATTTTCGCTGCCCACATGTTCTGACATGCCAACACATGAAATCTTATCAAATTTTTGGAGACCAAGATCCCTGTAATTAAGTATTTTTATCTCTATTTTATGGGATAATGCCTCTTTTTTTATCCATTTTTGTGCATACTTTTTCTGTTCATCGCTCAGTGTAATACCTGTTACATTGACCCCATAGTGTTTTGCTGCATAAACAGCAAAATTACCCCATCCACACCCAATATCAAGCAGTTCTTCACCTTTTTGAAGTCTTAATTTCCTACAGATAATATCCATTTTTTCATTTTGTGCATCATCCATTGTGGCGTTTTGATCCACATAATAACCACAGGTATAACCCATGGTTTTGCCAAGGAAAAGTCTGTAAAAATCACTGGGAACGTCATAGTGATATTCAATATTCTCCTTCTCTTTTTCTCGTGATTTAACAAAGAACTTAGAGCATAATTTCACAATACTCTTTTTTTGATTTTTCTTAAGCAGCCTCTCACAGCACAATTCATAAAGCTCTTTTATGCTGCCGGATATATCAAAATATCCTTTGATATAAGCTTCACCAAAAGAGAATGCATCCGGATTGATAATGGCTTTAAAAAATTTTTGATCTTTAATGAGAATTTTATGTTTAATATTTCGCTGGGCAGTTGAATATGTAATGCCGTTTGTATCAACGACTTCAAGGGGGATCATCTCCTGATTAAGGATCTGGATAAACTTTTTTAAAAAAAAGGATTCTTTGTTGGCATAAAGTTTCATAATTCCACCTCTCCTAAAAGATTGAGATTATAAACAAACCAATTTTATACACATTTTTTTTAATTCTATATCATCACATCAGCGCATCAATATAGTATAAAATTTATATTAAAAAATATAAACAAAATATCTGATTATGTAAAGGGAAAAATCCAGATAATTCAAGAAATTGCTTTAAGAATATTTCTGGTTTTTAAGACTGCTCTCGATATTTTATCTCTTTTACTTCCAAGCTGAATTTTAATGGTCTCTTTTTTAATAAATTTAAAGACAGCTCTGTTCTTTAGAGCAGTGCTTATGGAACCAAGTGAATTTTCTCTATGCTTTTCAGAGAAGACAATGGTCAAAGCATTGGGTGTAATATCAAGCCGTTGCACGCCTGCCTTCATACAATAAACTCTGAGCATAATTTTTAAAAGCATATTTTCAGCTTCTTTTGGCAGCTTGCCATACCTGTCAATCAGCTCTTTTTGCATATCTTTGATATCTGAAATATTTATAATTTTCGACAATCGCCTGTATATGGTTAATCGCTGTTCAACAGATTCAATGTAATCATCGGCAAATCCCGAAGAGATGGCAACATTGATTTCAGGTTCAAGCGGTTCTATAACATCTTCACCTTTAAGATCATGAACTGCGTTATCCAGCAATTTTAAGAACATATCATAGCCAACTGCTGCAATATGACCGGACTGGGATGCCCCAAGGGCACTTCCAGCTCCTCGTATCTGCAAATCTTTCATGGCAATCTGAAACCCTGAGCCAAGATCTTTATGCTCCATTAATGCAGACAACCTTTTTTTGGCATCTTTTGTCAACTGGTTCTCATCGGAAATAAACAGATAGGCATAGGCCTGGTGATCACCGCGCCCTATCCTGCCCCTCAATTGATAAATCTGGGAAAGGCCGAACCGTTCAGCTTTGTTGATAATCATTGTGTTTGCAGAAGGAATATCAAGACCTGATTCAATAATGGTAGTGCACACAAGAACATCAATTTCAAAATTTACAAACCTGAACATTATTTTTTCAAGCTGGGTCTCAGACAATCTGCCATGGGCAACACCAACCTTAGCACTTGGCACAAGTTTTTCTATGAGTTCAGCCATTTTAAATATGCTTTTTATATTATTATGGACGAAAAATATCTGTCCTTTTCGTGCAAGCTCTTTTTTAATGGCATCTTTGACTATTGTCTCCTCATATTCAGAAATATAGGAGACAATTGGCTGCCTGTCAGCCGGAGGGGTTGTAATCACACTTATATCCCTCATGCCGGTCAATGACATATGCAGGGTACGCGGTATTGGAGTTGCAGTGAGTGCAAGTACATCCACATTGGATCTCTTCTTTTTAAGAACTTCTTTATGCTTTACACCAAAACGCTGCTCTTCATCAATAATCAAAAGCCCCAATGATTTAAAATCAATATCTTTTTGCAAAAGCCTGTGGGTTCCTATTACAATATCCACAAAACCTGAACGTATTTTTTTAAGTATATCTGCCTGCTCTTTTTTTGATCGAAACCTTGACAGACATTCAATATTAAAAGGATACTTGTCAAATCTGGCTTTAAATGTTGAAAGGTGCTGTTCTGCCAATATAGTAGTGGGCACCACAAAAGCCACCTGCTTTCCATCATTTACCGCTTTAAATGCAGCCCTTATGGCTACTTCTGTTTTGCCGTATCCAACATCCCCGCAGACAAGACGATCCATTGGAGTATCAGATTCCATATCAAGGTGGACATCATCAATGGCTCTCAGCTGATCACGGGTCTCTTCATGTATAAAGGCTGCTTCAAAGTCATTATAATAATTATCAGGTCTGGAGAATGCAAAACCTTTATTGACTTTTCTTTTTGCATAGAGATCTAAAAGGTCTGCTGCAAGTTTTTCAACCTCTTCTTTTGCTTTGGCCTTTGATTTTACCCACGCTTTGGAACCTATTTTATCAAGCAGGGGTGTGTAGCCGTCAACACCAATATATTTGCCTATCATCTCAATGCGGTCAACGGGCAGATATAATTTATCATTGTCCTGGTACAAGATAAGGATAAAATCCTGGGAAATCCCATTAAATTTTAAATTGCATAATCCTTCATACAGGCCAACCCCATGTTCAAAATGAACAACAATATCTCCATTTTTTAGCTCTTCAGGAGTGATGAACTGGGTCTTTAAATCTCTTCTTGCCCGGGCCTGCCTGCGGATTCTTTTTTTCCCGAATATTTCATTTTCTGTAACAATGGCAAGGGCTTGATCCTTTAAAATAAATCCCGAGGATAAATTTCCAAAAAGGTAGTAGATTCCAGATTTCTGTTCTTTGCAGGGTATAAAAGATTTACATGGCAGAGGTTCAATCCCATAGGGCTTAAGCAGTGACAGCAACCTTTTTGCCTGTGAATCCTGACTTAAAACACAAAAAACTGATCTTTGATGATCAAGATGCTCATGAAACCAGTCAACCAGGGGTGTTAAAGGATTTTCTCTCACACCTTCACGTTTTAATAATATAGATAACTCACTATTGTCCTGATATTCAAAAGGGAGGGTTGAAATATGCCTGGAGTTTGAAGTTCCTGCCACCACATCAAGGGTTTTAAATGAGGTGTTGATTTTTGATTCAATTTCTGACTTTACCTTGTCCCATTGCAGATAGATTGAGTCAGGAGGCACACAGAGCCTGTTTTCAGATGATGTGGTTTTGTAATTTAAAATAATTTTATTTTGAAAGTCCAATATGGAAGTTTCAAGCTCATCTGGATCATCCTGAATAAAGAAAATGTTTTCAGGAAGATAATCAAAAAAACTGTCAAGCTTCTCATAAACTATGGACAGCATACTTTCAATACCAGGAAATCTTCCAAATTCACGGGTTTTATTAACATACTCCCTCACCTTTGATACATCAAGTCCTGCAGTAGTTCCAGCCTGCCTTAACCGTGCAAGAGTATGGGGCAGATTCTCCTTTGTTACTATTGCTTCGGTGGCAGGAATAATAATTATTTCATAAATCTCTTTAATACCTCTCTGGGAAAATATGGAGAAATAACGCATGGATTCCACAAGATCGCCAAAGAACTCTATTCGAACAGGATATTTTTCCCCGGGACAAAAGACATCAAGTATACCACCCCGCACAGAATATTCACCAGGATCTTCAACAAGGGAAGTTTTGGTATATCCTCCATATTCAAGTTTTAATATAAGTGCATCCCTGTCAATCTCTTCATTTACAATCAAAATTTCTGAAAACCCAATAATCTCTTTTTTGGGGATAAGTTTTTGTAAAATTGTCTGGGCAGTGATAACAACAATTAGAGGTTTTAACGCATTATCCATAATTTGAGATAAGACAGCAAGCCTGTTGGTTGAAGTCTGCCTATGGTAGGCCAATGATTTAAAAGGCAGTATATTATATCCTGGAAAGATAAGAAGCTGGTCATGATTTTCTGGCAGAAAAAATCTTAATTCTTCCAAAAAGCTCAAAGCCTTTTTGGTATCTTTTAAAATAACAACAATTGAGACATCCATGGTTTTATACAATTGGGATGTCACATAAGCTTTATGGGATCCTTCTGTCGGAGTAATGACGATACTGCTGTTTTGATTTTGTATTTGCTCAATTAAGCTGTTTAGCATTTTAACAATTATTTTTTCAATATATGATCTATTTTAATATTTTAAAGCGCACTATATCAGAGTGTAATATAGTTTAAAAGCTCTTATTTAAAACTTGACACAATAGCAAAAAAATACTATTTTGCCTTGAATTTAATTAAGTGTAGGAGAGGTGACCGAGTGGCTGAAGGTGCACGCCTGGAAAGCGTGTGTATCCTAACCGGGTACCGAGGGTTCGAATCCCTCCTTCTCCGCCACAAATATAACTGACAGGCTGTCGACCATCTAAAAAAATGTCATACCAGGTATTAGCATTAAAATACAGGCCCCAGACTTTTGATGAAGTTGTGGGCCAGAATCATGTCACTGACACTCTGAGCAATGCTATCTCGCAGGATAGAGTTGCCCATGCTATTCTTTTTACAGGCCCGAGAGGTACAGGCAAGACAACCATTGCAAGAATTCTTGCAAAGGCCATGAATTGTG
>JAOZRI010000513.1 GCA_029940235.1 Desulfobacula sp.
CAGTCTGCCATTCCCATGGCAAGAATTGCAGAACCTTTTATCAGAAGAAAAGCAGTACGTCATCTTGAAAAGGGAAGGGTTGTAATTTTTGCTGCCGGTACTGGCAATCCATATTTTACAACAGATACAGCAGCTGTTCTGCGGGCAAATGAAATGAGAGCCCAGATTCTGTTTAAAGCTACCCAGGTTGATGGTGTCTATGATAAAGACCCATTAGTTCATGATGATGCTGTGATGTTTGATGAACTCTCGTATATGAGAGTTATTGAAAAACAGCTTCATGTGATGGATATGACTGCCATCTCCCTTGCAATGGAACAGAATCTGCCTGTTCAGGTATTTGATCTGCATAAAAAAGGTAATATTTATAAGGCTGTAACAGGGCAGGAGGGTATAGGCACCAGGATTTACAACAAATAGTATTTGGTTTAAGGATGGACTATTATGATGAATGTAGTGCTTGAAGAGACAAAAGAGAGAATGGGTAAATCCCAGAAAGCTTTTGAAAATGAGATGTCAAAAGTTCGTACAGGCAGGGCATCCACAGCTTTACTTGATGGTGTTAAAGTCGATTATTATGGAGCCTTGACTCCTCTGTCACAAATGGCAACTGTCTCTATACCTGAAAGCAGACTTATTACCATTAAACCCTGGGATGTAAGCGTTATAGGTCAGGTAGAGAAAGCAATTTTAAAGGCAAATCTCGGACTTACACCCTCCAATGATGGTAAATTAATCAGAATATCCATACCTCCTTTGACAGAAGAGAGAAGAAAAGAGATTGTAAAAACCATAGCTAAAACATGTGAAGACTATAAAGTAGCTGTTAGAAATATAAGACGGGATTCCAATGAGATGTTAAAAGACCTTCAAAAGGATGGAGATATTTCAGAAGATGACAGTTTTAAAGCTCAAAAACTTGTACAGGACTCTACTGATATGGCCATTAAAAAGCTAGATACAATCTTTGTTGATAAAGAAAAAGAAATTCTTGAAGTCTGACTTGCAACAGGATATGAACCTTGACTCTGAAAGATTGCCAGGCCATGTAGGTATCATCATGGACGGCAATGGCAGATGGGCCAAAAAAAAAATTATGAACCGTATCAAAGGGCATGAATATGGCTCTGATACGGTTCGTTCCATTGTAACTGCGGCAAGAGAACTTGGAATTAAAGTTCTTACCCTGTATGCATTTTCCACAGAAAACTGGGAAAGGCCAAAGCATGAAGTAAAAGCATTAATGATGCTTTTAAAAAAATATATTATATCCCAGAGACTTGAATTATCCAAAAACAGTATTCGTCTTAATATCATTGGCCAAAAACACAGGCTCCCCCTTGATGTCCAAAAAGAGATTGACACTACAATTAGTTTAACAAAAGAGTGTGATAAAATGATTTTGAACCTTGCATTGAGTTATGGTGCAAGAGAAGAGATTACTTTTGCAGTTCAAAATATTGCCCGGAAAATAGAATTAAATGAGTTATCATCCAAGGATATTACTCAGGATCTGATTTCTGATAATTTATATACCAGCTCCATGCCTGATCCTGATTTAATTATCCGCACAAGCGGAGAATACCGCTTAAGTAATTTTTTATTGTGGCAGGCTGCATATTCTGAAATTTATATCAGCAATACGTTATGGCCTGATTTTTCCAAAGAAGAATTTATTGAAATATTAAAAAATTTTCAGAAAAGGGACCGAAGATTCGGTAAAGTGTAATGCAGCACCTCTATAGATGGATAACCGCACTTATACTTATTCCTATCCTTTTATGGGTTCTCATAAAAGGCAGTACCCTGATGGTTGCAGTGCTTGTATCAATTGTTGCTCTGTTGGCCATGGGTGAATATTTAAGAATAATGTTTCACAATGATGATGTGCCGGTTTCCAATACAATAAAAATTATCTCCTATGCTGTTTCAATGTCATTGATTATCAG
>JAOZRI010000113.1 GCA_029940235.1 Desulfobacula sp.
GAATATCAACCTTAACTTTTTCTTTGCCTATTTTTTCAACAAAATATTTTTGTGGCAGTATGCTCACATGAATTTTTAAGGCGGAATCTGCAAACATGTTCATGGGAAATATCAGCATCAGCAATAGTATAACAGATTGCATTTTAATTCTTATCAATTTTAATCGCATTGTTTTTATAATTTATTAAATTTCAGTTTATTGATATTTGATACGACATATAAATCATTCCAGGAAAAATGTCCACCACGATAAGATATTGGAGTCAAGTTTACATCTTGATTTCAGAAGATAATACAGCTATATCTATATTCAGGATTGAGGACAAAATAAATTTAACAATATTGATTATTTTTGCTCTGTATTCTGCTCTGCTCCAATAGCCGAGTATGGTAAATTTTGACAAAATGGAGATGCAAATGATTCCTGATCAACGATCACGGTTCAATATTCACGAACAGATCACATATTTTAACTATGCATCTTTATCCCCAACTTTAAGAGTAGTTGTTCAGTCTAATATATGCAGATTTTAAATCCTTCAAAATGGTATCTTCATCCTGTTTTTATTTTTGCCTGCTCTATCTTTGCCCTTGCCACATTCCTTGTTATGACCATCAGTTGGTATATGGAAATTACATCAGCCCTTGAAGTGGTCATCATGAAATTTCATATTGACCCTAAATTGATTTTTCCTTCAAAAACCGGGATGACCATACTTGTCTTAATCGCTTTAATTGCCGTGGTATTAATTGGTATCCTTCTGGCGTTTATCTATTATCAAAAGACTGTAAATCTATTCAGACTTCAGCATAATTTCATATATAATTTCACCCATGAACTCAAAACTCCGGTAACCTCTTTAAGGATTTATCTTGAGACCTTTATTAAACATGAACTTCAATCCAATGAGATAAAAAAGTACAGTGAAAATATGCTGGAAGATATAAATCGACTTACCCAGAATATTAACTCCATACTTGATCTTGCAAGAATTGAAAGCCAGAATTTTGGTTCAAAAATCACAAGGGAAAGCCTGATCAGTTTAGTGGAAAAATTTTGCAACAAGAATGCATCTATTTTCCGTGACCTGAACATTGAAATTGATAATCAATCCAACAGTGAAATGGTGTACCCTGTAAATCTTTTTTTATTTGAAATGCTTTTAATGAATGTTATTTCCAATGCCATAAAATATAATGAATCCAATGCACCAACACTTGTGATCCGATTTAAAAATTTTATACAGAAAGTTACCATTGAATTTATTGATAATGGGATTGGTGTTGATAAAAAAGAGGCGAAGAAAATTTTTCGAAAATTTTATCAATCTGATCGGTATCAGGCAAATGATGTTTCAGGATCTGGGCTTGGGCTCTACCTTGTTTCAAGTATCTCAGCCATCCATGGATGGCGGGCTTCGGCTGCAAGTAATGGCAAGGGCAAAGGCGCAACATTTATAATTACCATTCCAAAGGCAAGTATTGCCAATGTCAGGGAGAAGAATATATGGAAACGGTTGAAAAAGAGCGTATCCTGGTCATAGAGGATGAAGCCCATATTGCAGATGGGATAAGATTGAATCTTTCCATCCAGGGGTTTGATGTAAAGATAGCTCAAGATGGTATTGCAGGACTTGAGTCATGGAGAGCATGGAATCCAGACCTCATTATTCTTGATATTATGCTGCCCATGATTGACGGGTTTTCCGTCTTAAAAACCATTCGCAAGGAAGATGAAAAAATACCTGTATTAATTCTTTCTGCCAGAGGAGACACAAAAGATAAAATCAAGGGACTTAAATACGGTGTGGATGACTATTTATCAAAACCCTTTGATCTTGAAGAATTTCTTTTAAGAGTTGATAGACTGCTCAAAAAAAAAACCTGGTTTCACCATGATAACAAAGATAAAAATCTTGAGTATAAAATATTTAAAGGCAATGCCTATAATTTTGGCAACAACCATATTGACTTTATTACTTTTAAAGCAAGTTGTGCAGCAGGTGAGATTGTTTTAACAGAACAGGAAATTGTTCTGCTAAAGCTATTTATTGGCAATAAAGGAAAACCCTTATCAAGAGAACTGCTGTTGACTGCAGGTTGGGGGTATTCCAAGGATACCACCACAAGAACAGTGGATAATTTTATTGTCAGATTTAGAAAATATTTTGAAGAAAAGCCTAAAAACCCGGTTTATTTTATCAGCAGACGTTCGGTTGGTTATGTCTTTGACCATGAATAGGCAGGTTGTTCAAAATCAATCTGTAACAAGAGATAAGACATAATTATTATCAATAATTGTTGAATATATCTCCACATTGACTCTGTTCTGGTTATGCCATATTTCATTATCAATCACTTCCACCCTGTGAAGGTTTTCATTAAAACCTTTTTTTATCTGTTTTAAATAGGCCTCTTTTATGGTCCAGTTTTTAAATATTGATTCAGCATTGTTTTTTAAATGAGCAATCTCTTTTTTTGTAAATGCTATTTTCAAAAATCCTTTGTCAGGCTTAGTTCCAATTTTTTCAATATCAATACCTAAAGCATGGGTTTTATCCATACAGCATCCTGCTGCTGCATAATTATTGCTGTGGGACAATGAAATCGGGATATATGGAGCATGGGTCAGAAACGGGGCGCCCTCGTCAAGGTATGAAATTGTTATTTCATCAAGGGGCAGAGCTTTGGAAAATATATTTTTAGCCATCAGTTTTATGAGATACCTGCCGCTTATCCACTCCATCTGTTTTTTCAGAGCTTTAAAACCATTGATGGTGTTGATCTCTTCACTGTTTAAAAAGGGTTGGGTAAAATTATATTTATCAAAGATTATATTCCTCAAATGCCTTGAATCAGGCAGGCTCTCTTTGTGGAAAACTAATTGCATGATCTGGGATATTCTGGCATACCAGATGACTATTTCCGGCTTTGGAGAGATTGTTTTGATGTCAATGTTATTTTGAAAGTCTACAGCCATATGGAATTTATACATTACAGGTTTTTATTTGGCAATC
The DNA here is from genome assembly GCA_029940235.1 of Desulfobacula sp. GTDB lineage: Bacteria > Desulfobacterota > Desulfobacteria > Desulfobacterales > Desulfobacteraceae > Desulfobacula. Next base: position 3,018 of record JAOZRI010000113.1, read on the forward strand.
TTTTAACCATCACTTTTTGTTCAGGCACTAACCGCCATGTACTCTAAAAGGCAGAAGCTGGCGTATTTGGTTTATCCTTCACACAATACTCTTAAAGGGCAGAAACCAAAGCATGAAAGAATTAAGGCAGTTAGTCCTATTCTTTTGATAGATTATTCAATTGATTCAAACAAGGAGGAGGTGTGTATGAAATCTTCAGGCGGGTCTGCAGTAAAAGATATTGATTTTCCAGAGTAGGGATGCCTGAAAGCAAGCTGCCATGAGTGAAGCATCTGTCTTGGCACAAGGTTTTTTTTTCGATATCTTCTGTACTGGTAAATTCTGTCACCAATTAAAGGGTGGTCAATGTTATAAAAATGGACTCTGATTTGATGGGTTCTGCCAGTTTTTAAAAGAACTTTAACAAGGCATGCGGTTTTAAATCTGTTTTTAATTTTCCAGCATGTAACAGCATGTTTTCCCTCTTCATGGTTTACAGCCATTATTTTTCTTTTTTTTGGGTGTCTGCCAATGGGAAGATTGATGGTTCCCTGATTTTCAGACAGATTACCAGTAACCAAGGCAAGATATTGTTTTTTTACCCGGCGTTGTTTAAACTCTTTTTGAAGAAAAAGCAAAGCCTGGTTTGTTCTTGCAACTACTATCAGGCCAGAGGTGTCTTTATCTAACCGGTGAACGATGCCTGACCGAGACAGGTCATCCCCGCTTTTATTTATTGCAGGATCATGGAATAATAGTGCATTTACAAGGGTTCTGGACATATTCCCAGCTGCAGGGTGAACTACCATGCCGGGCTTTTTGTTAATGACAATAATATGGTCATCTTGAAATAGAATATCCAGATCAATATTTTCAGGAGATATAATAATATCGGTATCTGTTTCTGGGATTCTCCCGGTAATAATATCACCTGTTTTTACTCTGTACCCGGGCTTTTTTTTTAGTCCATTAACCACTATGTGGCTGTTATTGATGAGATTACTTGCTTTTGTTCTGGAACATGATTTGCCATAATTTGAAATTATGGTATCAAGACGTGTGCCTTTACGATCATCATGGATATGAATATCTATTTTCATTTCAATACTAATCAATACTAAACATAAAAACCGGCAAGCTTTCACAGCTCGCCGGTTTTTAAAATTATTCCAATAATATTTTGTTTTTAATACAATTTAATTAAAAAGATTCTCAATTTCCTGCATCATTGTTTTTTCATCTATATCTTTGGCTGTGGATAACTCTTGAACCAGTAGATTCTGGGCAGTGTCAAGAAGTTTACGTTCACCAAAAGAGAGATCTTTCTCAAGCTTTAAATTAAAAAGATCCCTGAACACTTCAGCAACATCATAGATAGAACCAGTTTTGATTTTATCCATATATTCTCTGTATCTGCGATTCCAGGTCTGATTATCAGCGCCTTGACCTTTTTTTTGCATTACTTTATAGACTTCAGGAACTTCTGTTTCGGGAATAACATCCCTTAATCCTACAGATTCTACATTTGAAGTTGGGATCATGATCACCATGCCATTCTCCACAATTTTCATCATGTAAAAATTCAAAGTATCACCATTTATCTGTTTACTTTCAATTGACTCAATACAACCTACACCGTGTGCAGGATAAACTGCGAGATCTCCTTTAAAAAATTCTTTTGCTTTTGTTGATGATTCGTTTGTCTTGCCTGTTTTAGAGTTTGCACCCATTAGCTGTACCACCTTTCCTTATTATAAGAACAATTAGCCCATCCTCACGCAGATAATCATATTTTTGCAACATTGTCAATGAAATTATTTTTTAAACTCCATTGTTAGTTGTAATAAATATGAAATTTTTAACGATGATTAAATAAATTCATGGCAGAGGTAACACTGTTTTCAAGCAGGTGAAAACAGGCATTGCAGGCAGTATCAATAACTGAATCCAGCATTTTTTTCTCATCTTTGGAAAAATCACCAAGAACATATCCTGTAATATCTTTTTGATGTCCATTCTCTTGTGATTTTGGATGGCCAACACCTATTCGAATTCTAATGCAATCTTTTTTTCCAAAAGCATTAAGAATGGATCGCACTCCATTGTGTCCGCCATGTCCACGGCTTTTAACAATTTTAATTTTTCCGAAATCAAGATCCATATCATCATGAATAATAATGATATCTTCCATGGCAACTTTATAATATGATGCAAACCTGTGAATGGGAAATCCACTTTTATTCATATAGGTTAAGGGTTTGACAAGAAATAGAGAGACCCCTTTGATTCTTGTTTTTACATACTCAGAATCAAAACGGGTTTGGTCAATCAAAAGAGAGGATTTTAAAGCAAGGGCTTCAATGGTAAGAAAACCAATATTATGGCGGGTCTGGGCATAATTTTTACCTGGATTGCCCAGCCCCGCAATAATTTTAAATTTTGAACCTGACATCTACACTTGGATTACTCTTTTGAAGTGTCGGTATCAGCAGTTTCAGCATCGGCATCAGCAGAGTCAGCGTCTTCTCCAGCTTCTCCCTCTTCGAGAAGATCTTCATCTTCATCAATCTCTTCCTCTTCAGCAGTAGGTGCAGAAACTGTAATGATGGTAAAATCAACCTCATGGGGGATTTCAATCTCTTCACCAAGGTCAATATCTTCAACGTGGAGGGAATCACCAATGTCAAGGTCGGTAATATCAACCTGAATGGCGTTAGGTGTGTCAGCCGGTTTACAGACAATATCAAGCTCACGCCGGATAATCTGAATAACGCCGCCTGCTTCTACTCCCTTGCTTGCACCAATGGTTTCAATAGGAATAGTGATGGTAACCTTTGTATCCATATCAATTTCATGGAGATCAATATGTAGATAATACATGGAAAAAGTGTCCATCTGTATATCTTTGAGCATGACAATTTTATCTTTGCCTGCTTTGCCATCAATGTTAAGATTGAAAAACAGGCCTGTTGAACCATTGTCCCTGATAATTTTGTCAAAATCATTAGCGTCAAGAGAAAGCATGACAGGGTCATTTTTTCCTCCATAGACAATTGCAGGTATTTTTTTGTTTTGTCTTAATTGTCTGGCAGCACCTTTGCCGCTTGTTTCTCTTAGTTTTGCGTTTAATTTAATTAAATCCAAAGTTCTTTCCTCCGTATCTGCATGAATTCATGCTGAAATACTAATATTAATTATTTTTTTTATATATATTATACAAATAAAGAATTTACAGAATCACCTCTGTAGCTGCGCACAATTGCTTCACCAATGAGTTTGGCAACAGAGAGTGTTTCGATTTTATCACACTCTTCAGCCTCCTTTGACAGAGGAATTGTATCTGTTACAACAAGAGAGCTCAGAGATGATTTGTTTATTCTATCAATGGCAGGCCCTGAAAGTACTGGATGCGTACAATAGGCATGAACTGCTTTTGCACCTTTTTCCATGATAACATTGCCAGCCTCGGTCAGTGTTCCTGCTGTATCCACCATATCATCAAGTATTATTGCAGTTTTGTTTTCAACATCTCCAATAATAGCCATGGCTTTTGCCTGATTTGGTGCACTCCGCCTTTTATCAATAATAGCAAGGCTTGCATTCAATCGTTTTGCGTATGCCCTTGCCCTTTCAACACCTCCGGCATCGGGAGATACAACAACCACTCCCTCGGAGTAACGGGTTTTAATATCTTCAATTATTATGGGAGCAGCATAAAGATTATCCACGGGGCAATTAAAAAAACCTTGAATCTGCCCTGCATGCAAATCCATTGTGATCACTCTGTGAACACCAGTATTTTCAAGCAGGTCAGCAACGAGTTTGGCGCTGATTGGAACCCTTGGAGATACTTTTTTATCCTGGCGTGAATATCCAAAATAGGGGATAACAGCCGTAATCCTGCTGGCGGAAGAGCGTTTAAAAGCATCAATCAAAAGTAATAATTCAACAAGGTTGTCATTGACAGGGTGACAGGTGGATTGGATTAAATAAATTTCCTGTTTTCTGACATTCTCATTGATTTCAACCTGAATTTCTCCATCACTGAAACGGTTGAGCTTTAACCTTCCCAAGGGTTTTGCAAGGTATTGGGAAATCTGGTCTGCAAGGACAGAATTTGAATTACCAGCAAAAATTGACAAGCCATTCATAATGAATCTCTTTTTTTAAATT
>JAOZRI010000114.1 GCA_029940235.1 Desulfobacula sp.
AGTGGGTAACACCCTCAATTGCGTCTGAGAGACCATGGGTAAAATCATACATCGGGTAGATGCACCATTTGTCCCCAGTTCTTGGGTGGGAGGCTTTTTTAATCCTGTAAATAATGGGATCCCGAAGATTCATATTGGGTGATTTCATATCAATTTTTGCCCTTAAAGTATGCTCTCCCTCATCAAACTCACCATTTTTCATTTTTTTAAATAATTCCAGGTTTTCTTTCACACTTCTTTTTCTGTAAGGGCTGTTTTTGCCAGGTTTGGTGAGTGTGCCTCTGTACTCTCGAATCTCATCGCCTTTAAGACTGCACACATATGCCCTGTTTTTTTCTATAAGTTCAACGGCAAAACCATAAAGGCGATCAAAATAATCAGATGCAAACAGGGGTTTATCATATTTGAATCCAAGCCATTTAATACTGTTTTGAATAGAATCTATATAGATTTGTTTCTCCTTTGCAGGATTTGAATCATCAAACCTTAAATTACATCTACCTTTGAAATTGTTTGCCATATTAAAATTTAGGCAGATAGATTTTGCATGACCTATATGAAGATATCCATTGGGTTCCGGTGGAAATCTGGTGACAACCTTCCCACTGTTTTTATGGTTTTCCAAATCCTGTTTAATAATTGACTCTATAAAATGGCTTTTTGTAATCTCTTCATTCATCTGTTTTATATCCTTGCTATTTTGCGTCTTTTAATAAAAAATGTGGAATAAACCTTGGATCAATATTGTCAGGTTCAACCCTGGAATACTCCTTTTCAAGTTCTTGCATTAAATCAGTTAAAACTTCAATTAAATTTTCAGACAGGCTATCCTGATTGATTGAGCTTACCTCTGATATCCATAAGATTAGATCATCTCTTTGTACCTGGTTTGTCTGGTCCAGGTTTTTTGGATTTAAATTTTTTGTGTTTATATCTGTGTCTGGGAACAGTGCTATAAAAAACTCTTTAAATATTTGCAAATTAATGGGTTCAAGTGTTGAGGGTAATTTAAGTCTATCTCTTGCCCAGAGAGTTAAAATCAAAGTTTTCCAGGTCAGGACACCCTGGGTAAAAGATTTAATATCTATATCCATAGTCATGAGAATTGTGTCTACGGCAATAATCTTGTCTAAAATTTTGTCTGTCTGAGTAATATGTGAAAGGCTGGTGAAATTTTTGTATAATAAACCGGATTTATAATTGTCAAAATAGAGGGGGCGGTCAAGAAACAAACCACCAATAACACCGAGAAAATTTTCGCCAAGAAAACTTAGAGGAAGATTGCTTGTGTTGGTAAAACTTTGTCTAAACCAGTTTACAGCCTTTGTTTTCAATTTAATACCAGCTCTTGATCCTGTCCTGAAAATATCTTCAAGGAAATGTTTTAAGATTACATTCTTCGCAAGTTCAGGTTTAAGTTCAGGTTTTAATATGATTTCAAGACCAAGGTTTAAATAGTCACAGGTTTTTAAAATTGCTTTTTCAAGATCCTCTTTTGTCTTAAGTTTTATTTTATCAGCTGAGATGACTTTATTGATCAAGGCTGCGATTTCTGATTCAAGGATAAGAGCTGTCTGCTGATTAAACAGTTTTAAAGATTGTACAAATAGATTATCCCCTTTGAAAAACTGGGAAAAAAATTGTGGGGGCAGGGGCATGTCAGGATCATATTCTTCATGTTTAAGTAAAGAATTCTTGGGTCGTTCACGAAGGGAATCAAGTTTAGTGGGCTGATAAATCCCCATGGCTTCATGTGAGGGTAAAAAACCTTTTTCAGCAAGCCTTAAGTTTTTCAGGCGGAATTCTTCCTCTTCAACTTCAGAGGGCAGTACAGATTCTGTTTCAAGTAAAAGACCATGGAATACTGATAAATCCATTTGTGCCACAGCTTTGAGCATTGTTTCTATTAGTTCAGGGGCTTCCTGACTGTTTCCAGGTTTTGAAGGCTCATCACCACTGGTTTTTGATTTTTCAGGAAACCTGAAATAAAATTTATCATCAATGGTTATGTAATCATTGAAATCCTCTGGAGGAAGTTCATCATGTTCCCTGACTTTAACAACCATATTTTTAAACAGGTAAAATTCAAAAAAATCCGGCTTTTTTGTTATTGCCCATCGCAAAAGCCTTTGGGAATCAGCTTTGTACAATACGTCAAACACTTTTGTCATATAGTCAATATCTATGCGGTCATTGTCCCAGGCTTCCACATCAAGAATATATTCCCACTGCTGAGATGTTGCCATGGAAAGGACAGGAATAAAATCATAGGGCCCGATTTTATGCATCAGATAATATAAATCCTGGTCAGGAAAAGATTGTATCAAGGTGGCAGGCGCTGGTGCATCAAGTATCATATCTAAAGCTTTTTCAGAATCACTGACAATGATTTCATGGCGCTGTTGACGCAGCTTTATCTCTTTTTTCTGAATATTGGCAAGTCTGTAATTGGTTTTATCTTTCATTTTCTATCCATCTGCTTAATCTAAATATTTTGACTGAATTCAAATTTAAAAAGGCCTTTCTCTTTAATTCTTAACTGTTCTCACAATGAACCAATGATAAGATCTTCAAGTTTTCTTTTGGGGACATGGTGGACGCTGTTTTCATCTCTCCAGTATTTTATATCTCCATCTTCTCCAAGGTCATCAATCTGGATTATCTCCACAGGTTTTCCAAGGGCAACCACAAGTTTTGGCTCAAGATGGTCTGCAATCTTTAATGAATCCTTAAGCTTTTTTATATTGATGGCTCCAAACATACATCCGGCAAGCCCCATGATCCTTGCTCCAAGAAGTATGGTCTGGGCTGTGATGCCATGATCACACCAGAATTTGTCAGACACACTGTGATCACCAAGTATTACAATATAGGCAGCAGGCCTCTCTTCTTTGACAGGACCTTTCCACTCTTTGAGATATGCTGCCCATCCAAGGCAGGAATAGATTTCCTGGTTTATGTCTTTATTACGGCAGATCACATATTTTAAAGGCTGTTTGTTGGCAGCAGAGGCACAGTTTCTGGCAAGCTCAATGAGCTGCAGTAAAGTTTTTTCATCAATGTTGTGAGAGTTGTCAAATCTTCTGCATGACCTGTTTTTTTTAACAAGATCTTTAAAATTTTCAAATGAATCCTGCTTAGATAATATCATGATTTATCTCCCCCTTGACACCCCACCGTCTCAAATTTGGGCATGTTAATATTAATCCACTCAATAATTTTATCCATTTCATCTGTAATTTCCTTTAAAGCTTTTCCTCTGTGACTGACCTTGCCTTTTTCCTGAATACTAAGCTGGGCAAAGGTTTTATTGAATTCAGGATAGAAAAACAGAGGATCATATCCAAAACCATTGTCTCCAGCAGGCTCGCTGGTTATCACGCCTTTACATTCCCCTTCATATGTTAAAGCAGCCCCGGTTGGTACAGCAATGGAAATTACACATTTAAAAGCAGCATTGCGGTTTTTTTTACCATTTAAATCATTGAGCATTTTTTTTACATTGTCAGCATCTGTTGCATTTTCTCCTGCATACCTTGCAGAATAAACCCCTGGCGCACCGTCCAAAGCTTCAACGCAAAGGCCTGAATCATCTGCCATGGCAGGGTATCCTAAGATTCGTGCTGTAAAGGACGCCTTTTTATAGGCATTGTCATCAAAGGTTTCACCATCTTCAATAACCTCGGGTATTGGCCCAAAGTCATCAAGGTTTTTTATCACAACAGGAAAGCCTTTTAAAAGCTCATTAATTTCCCTTGTTTTTCCTCTGTTTGTTGTTGCAAGAACTATAATTTGTTTCAATTTTTTGCCTGCTTCCAATTTGTAATCCTTAATTGTTAGTTTTGAATGTTGAATAAAGGTTAATCCTCATTTTAAAAAGGGCAAGAGTCCTTAATTCAAAATTTAAAACTAAGTATTCAAAATTATCTTTTCTCCAACTCTTTTTTAACTGCAAGCCCCAGTTTTTCAACTGTATAGGGCTTATTTAAATAATGACCAGCTCCAAGCTCAAGCGTCTGTTTTACCTGAATTGTTTTAGAAAAGCCACTGGCAATTATTGCTTTCTGCCCTGGTTTAAATTCAAGAATCTGTCTGTAGGTTTCAAGGCCGTTAATTCCAGGTTCCATTATCATATCAAGGATTAATAAATCAACACTGTTATCCTTTAAATATTCAACAGCCTCTTCTCCACTTGAAATGGTGTACGCTTTATATCCCAGTTTTTCAAGTGTATGGGCTGCAATTTGCCTCTGTTCTTTAATATCATCAATGATCAGGATTTTTTCACCATTGCCCTTACAGGCATCCATGGAAAAGGGTTGAACCTCTGCCATAGGCTGATCACTGCTGACAGGAAAATATAATTCAAAGGTTGTACCAATATCTGGGTGTGAAATAATATCAATATATCCTTTATGATCCTGAACAGCACCCCAGACCACTGCCATTCCAAGCCCTGTGCCGCTTCTTCCCATTACTTTTTTTGTGAAAAATGGTTCAAATATCCTTTGTAAATCTTCTGGATCAATGCCTGTCCCATGATCTTTAACACTCAGGACAATATAGGTTCCAGGCTCTACCTTGTCATATCCTTTTACAGGCTTTTCAAGGTGTCTGTTTTCAGTTTTTATACAAATTGTCCCTTCATTTAACGGGGCATCCAGCTGGGCTTCTGCAGCATTTGATATAAGGTTCATTAAAGTTTTTTGAAGATGAACTGCAGAACCTTTTACATATGGTGTTAAAGCATCCATATGTTTTTCAACAATAATATTGGGATGAAAGGAGAGAATTTTTTTATATTCAGGTGTCTCCAGGAAATTTATAACAAGGTCATTAAGATTTAATAAATCCTTTGTGATTACTCCTCGTCTTGCCAGAGTAAGAAGATCCTGGACAATCTGGGCTGCCCTGTTTCCTGAAGATTGAATAATATCAAGTGATTTTTTCATTGGATCATTTTCTTCAAGATCCATTGCAAGAAGTTCAGGATAAGTAATAATACCGGATAAAATATTGTTCAAATCATGGGCAACACCTCCTGCAAGAAGCCCGATAGCTTCCATTTTACTGGAACGGTTTAATCTTTCTTCAAGTTCGGTCTTCTCTTTTTCCATGATTTTTTGATGGGAGATATCCCTTAAAACACCAATTATTTTTTCAGCCGTTCCTTCCCTGTTTTTTAAAAGCCTGGAATTTATTGAGCAATAGTGGGCTTTGCCATCTTTGTCTATAAGACGGATTTCATGGTCTTTAACAAATCCTTTGGCAATAAGATGCTTTATTGTCATGTCCCGCTGATTTATATCCTCATAAAGATCTAATATGGAATGCCCTTTAAGTTCTTCTCGTAAATACTGAGAAATTTTTTCCACAGACGGACTTACTTCAAGAATTGTTCCATCCAGGCTTGTTTCAAAATAAATATCCTGGATATTTTCAAAAATTCTTTTATATTTTTTTTCGGAATCTGACAGTGAAGCCATGGATTTTTGAAGGCCATCTAATATGGTTGTTACTGACAATGTTGCAAGGATATTTAAAAGCATGAAGTTCAAACTGACTACAATCCATTTTTCCAAAGGGTTTTCAGACGCAAGATACCAGGGTGATATATTCAGGACAATCAGGAAATCTAATGAATTAAAATGGATTAAAAAACCAAGACCAGTAAGGGTTAAAGCATTAATGATCAAAGCTTTAAAAGCTGTTTTATACCCCAATAATACTCCAGTGATAACAGGAAAGCAAAACAGCCATACAGAACCGGCACCAAATGGTCCCAGAACTAAGATTAATACTATGCCAAGGATATAACTTATCACTGGAATACTTGTTGCACGAAGCTTATAGGAAAGTTTCTTTTTAAAGAAAAGATAAATTAAAGATATATAAATCAGGGTATCGACAAGAGCAATGATCCATATCCCTTCAGCAATAGATAAGGCACAACTCGGAATATAACAGAACATTCCAATGACCACAGTTACAAGTAGAATATTCAACAATACTTTTTCCTGCCAGTATGCAATACCATCCTGCTCTGTGAGATGTTCCGGAATTGTGAGTTGTTTTAGAAACTGGAAAATTTTTTTCATATATTTCAACCGGGTTTTTTATATTCTGATATAATTCAGAACTACATAGTCCAAGTTGCACATTTATACCATGTTTTGTTTTGTTTTTCCATCATTGGTTTTGTAATAATTGTATTTTCAATGCTTGACCTTTTATTAAAGATATTGCAATAAATAAGTTATGGGTATTTTTGAGATTAAAAATGAATATGACATCATTGTAGCTGGGGGCGGTATCACCGGTGCCGGTGTATTTTACGAAGCCGTGCAAAGAGGTTATAAAGTTCTTCTGCTTGAAGCCAGGGATTTTGCCTGGGGTACATCAAGCAGATCTTCCAAGATGGTTCATGGTGGCCTGCGATATCTTAAGCAGGGTAAACTTTTTTTAACAAAAGAAGCTGTTAAGCAGCGAGAGTTGTTATTAAAGGAATATCCAGGTCTTGTAACTCCTTTAAAATATGTTATGCCTGTTTTTTCCCATTATGGTCCCTCCATGCTTGCCATGAAAGCAGGGCTTACCATTTACAGTTTTATGGCAGGGGAAAAGCAGCATGAAATTTATACAAAAGCCCAGGCTATTGATAAAATTTCAGGAATCAGGCAGGAGAATCTTGTTTCAGCTGTTGGATTTAAAGATGCCCAGGTGGATGATGCCAGACTTGTTTTAAGATTGATTGATGAAGGAAAATTGCTGGGTGGTATGGCGCTCAATTATACCAGAGTAACAGGGATTAAAAGAGATAAAAAAAGATGCGTTACTGCTGTTAAGATCAAGGATGAAGAGTCAGGTGTATCATCTGAAATTAAAACCAAGGTAGTTATCAACGCAACAGGGGCATTTGCAGAAAAGCTGCATCCCTCTGCGCAAAAAGGTTTTCACATACGACCATTAAGGGGAAGTCATCTGATTTTCCCACAAAAATTATTTCCTTTGATACAGGTTATAAGCTTTATTCACCCCCAGGATTTACGACCTGTTTTTTTATTTCCATGGGAAGGCTGTATTGTCCTTGGTACAACAGATGTTGACCATAATCAGGATATTGAGGTTGAGCCTTTTGT